>NZ_JASDCB010000001.1:0-200380 GCF_030408135.1 Pseudoalteromonas sp. APC 3691
GATGAATCGAGAATACGCAAACTTCAAGGGCCATTAATGTTTAATGTAATGCGAAAGATAGCCATGGCGCTTTTTAAACAAGATGCATCTAAGTCAGCAAGTATGGCGAGGAAAAAGAAAATGGCAGGGCTAGACGATGATTACCGCTCAACCCTGCTAGAGTCTGGGATTAAAATGCGCTAGCCGTGGGGCTATTACGCCATATTACTTGGGTAACATCTTCAATTAAGTTACATTAACGCAATACACTATTTATTGATGGAGTTAATCATGTTTAACCCAGAGCAAAAATATTTAATAGCCCCTTCTATTTTGTCTGCTGATTTTGCAAAACTAGGCGAAGATGTTGATAAAGTACTCGAAGCGGGCGCTGACGTGGTTCACTTTGATGTAATGGATAATCACTATGTACCTAATCTCACAATTGGTCCTATGGTGTGTAAAGCACTCAGAGATTACGGCATTACAGCACCTATCGACGTACATTTAATGGTTAAGCCTGTAGATAGTCTTATTCCATTGTTTGCAGAGGCTGGCGCATCAATTATTACTTTTCATCCAGAAGCCAGTGAGCACGTCGATCGTACAATACAGTTAATAAAAGATCACGGCTGTAAAGCAGGCTTAGTGTTTAACCCTGCTACAAGCTTAAGTTATTTAGATCATGTTATTGATAAGCTAGATACCATTTTACTTATGTCGGTTAACCCAGGTTTTGGCGGGCAAAGCTTTATCCCTCATACGCTTGAAAAATTACGCCAAGCTAAGCAACGCATTATTGAATCGGGTCGAGATATTCGCTTAGAGGTTGATGGTGGCATTAAAGTCGATAACATTGCAGCAGCAGCACAAGCAGGCGCTGATATGTTTGTTGCAGGCTCAGCTATTTTTAACCAACCAGATTACAAAGTTGTGATTGATCAAATGCGTGAGCAGCTTGGAAGTGTTAAGTAATGAAATACGATATAGCCTTATTTGATTTAGATGGTACCTTAGTTGATAGCGTTTACGACTTGTATATTGCTATTAACCTAACCTTGAGTGACCTCGCTTTTCCTATTGTTAGCCAACGCTTGGTCGAAAGCTGGATCGGTAATGGGGTTGAAGTCCTCGTTAAACGCGCTTTGAGTGGTGATATGCAAGTGAGTGAGCATCTAGATGAGTCACTTAGTAGTAAAGCAATATTACAGTTTTATAAGCACTATGAACAACAAGTTGGTGAGTATAGTGTTTTGTACCAACATGTAGAAACCGGGCTTGCAGCACTTCGTGGTATGTCTAAAGCACTAATCACTAATAAGTCTCGAATATTTACAGAAAAACTACTTGATAAACTAGCGCTAACGAGTCATTTCGATGTGATTGTATGCGGTGACGATATGGTAAAAAAACCATCGCCAGAGCCATTGCTATTTGCTTGCAAAAAACTTAATGCGGAGCCTAATAAAGCAATAATGATAGGTGATTCTAAAAGCGATATACTTGCAGCTAAAGCCGCTAATATAGACGTAATTGCACTTAGTTATGGCTATAACCAAGGTGAAAATCTTAAGGATTATAATCCACAGTACCTATGTGATAACTTCTTAGATATAATACCTGTTCTAACGCAGCGTTAAATATTATTAATTAAGCTAAATAAAGGAAAATCATGAGTAAACCAGTAGTATTAAGTGGCATGCAGCCAACCGGTGGTATGACAATAGGCAACTATGTTGGCGCTATTAACCAGTGGGTTAAGCTACAGGAAGAATGTGATAGCTACTTTATGCTTGCAGATTTGCATGCGATTACGGTACGCCAAGACCCTGAATTACTTCGCGCTCGCGTACTGGATGGAGTTGCGTTATATACAGCATGTGGTATCAATCCGGAAAAATCTGCATTATTTGTACAATCTCAAGTGCCTGAGCATGCTCAACTTGGTTGGGTTTTAAACTGTTATGCGCAAATGGGTGAGCTTAATCGTATGACGCAGTTTAAAGATAAGTCAGCAACACATGCCAATAATATTAATGTGGGGTTATTTGCTTATCCAGCTTTGCAAGCGGCTGATATTTTATTATATCAAGCAGATAAAGTGCCAGTAGGAGATGATCAAAAACAACATCTTGAATTAACGCGCGATATTGCTACACGATTTAATAATGTATATGGCGACATTTTTACGCTACCAGAGCCGTACATTCCTGAGTTTGGCGCTCGCGTAATGAGTCTGCAAGATCCACTTAAAAAAATGTCTAAGTCTGACGAAAACCCAAATGGTTTTATAGTGATGCTAGACGAGCCTAAAAAGATTGAGAAAAAACTTAAAAAAGCAGTAACAGATTCAGATGAGCAAGCGCGCATCTATTTTGATCGCACAGAAAAACCAGGCGTTTCAAACTTGCTTACTTTATTGAGTGTTGCAACTAAGCGCTCAATTGAAGACTTAGTGCCAGAGTATGAAGACAAAATGTATGGTCACTTGAAGAAAGACACTGCCGATGCAGTAGTAAGTATGTTAGAGCCAATTCAAGCACGTTTTAAAGAGATCAGAGAAGATCAAAACCTACTTAATAGCATAATGAAATCAGGTGCTGAAAAAGCCAGTGTACGTGCTGAGAAAACATTGAAATCGGTATACGACGCACTTGGGTTTATACCTCGCGGTTAAATTATATATAAATTTAAACACAAAAAATGCTGATTAATTGAGTTATATTTTATATAGAAGCTTATTTGCCCGCCACTTTATAACTCTAAAGTACTTAACACCGACTTTCCTTATGGTGGGTAAGCAAAACCTCTATTTACTTAATAGAGGTTTTAGGTAATGCCCAGTATGTGAACGCTCACATTCGGCTACTTCTTCTGGTGTACCGGCAATGAGTATTTCACCACCGCCTGCTCCGCCTTCAGGTCCTAAATCGATAACCCAGTCTGCTGTTTTAATAACATCGAGGTTGTGCTCAATAACAACAATTGTATTGCCGTGATCGCGCAGGCGATGAAGTACGACAAGCAGCTGTTCAATATCAGCAAAGTGTAAGCCTGTTGTTGGCTCATCTAATATGTAGAGCGTTTTACCAGTATCACGCTTTGATAGCTCCCGCGCTAATTTTACACGTTGCGCCTCACCACCAGAGAGAGTAGTAGCGGCTTGACCTAAACGAACATACGACAAACCAACGTCCATTAGGGTTTTAAGCTTACGGGCAATAGCCGGTATTTTGTCAAAATACTCATGCGCGTCTTCAACAGTCATCTCAAGTACTTGGTGTATGTTTTTACCTTTGTATTGGACTTCGAGTGTTTCACGGTTATAGCGTTTGCTCTTACACACATCACACGGTACATACACATCAGGTAAAAAGTGCATTTCAACTTTAATTAAGCCGTCACCTTGGCACGCTTCACAGCGTCCGCCTTTAACGTTAAAACTAAAGCGACCTACTTTGTAGCCACGTGAACGCGCTTCTTGTGTACCTGCAAATAACTCACGAATGCCGGTAAATATACCTGTGTAGGTTGCCGGATTTGAACGCGGAGTACGACCAATCGGGCTTTGATCAATATCGATCACTTTATCAAAATGATCTAAACCGCTAATTGATTTATACGGTGCCGCTTCGGCAGTGGTTGCGCCATTTAGCTCTGTATGAGCAAGTTTAAATAAAGTGTCGTTTATTAGCGTTGATTTACCCGAGCCCGATACACCTGTCACACAGGTCATTAAACCAAATGGGATTTTTAAATCCACATTTTTAAGGTTATTACCCGTTGCGCCAAATAGCTCTAGCCATTTGTCGTTCGTTGGGTGACGCTCTTTTGGTATTTCTATTTTACGTACGCCTGATAAAAATTGGCCCGTAACAGATTCTTTGCTTGCTAAAATATCGTCGCGCGTACCTTGAGCAATAATATGCCCACCATGAACACCCGCACCTGGGCCAATATCAATAATATGATCTGCAGCACGAATAGCATCTTCATCGTGCTCTACCACAATAACGGTGTTACCTAAGTCGCGCAAATGGACCAATGTTTGTAATAAACGGTCGTTATCGCGTTGATGTAATCCAATAGATGGCTCATCTAGTACGTACATTACACCTACAAGACCGGCACCAATTTGACTGGCTAAGCGGATACGTTGAGCCTCACCACCTGATAATGTATCGGCGCTACGTTCAAGTGATAAATAATTTAGGCCAACGTTAATTAAAAACGATAAGCGGTCGCGAATTTCTTTTAATATTTTTTCAGCTATTTGGCCTTTTTGTCCGGTTAACTCTAAACCTTCAAAAAATTCCATGGCTTCACCAATACTCATGCATGTGATTGCAGGTAAGTTGGTTTGTCCAATAAATACATTTCGAGATTCTTCGCGTAAGCGCGAGCCATGACAGCTAGGACACGCTTGGCTTGTTTGGTATTTAGCAAGTTCTTCGCGTACAGAGTTTGACTCGGTCTCGCGGTAGCGGCGATTCATGTTATTTAAAACGCCTTCAAACTCGTGATTACGCGTAATTAAATCGCCACGGTCGTTACGGTAATTAAACGCAATTTTAGTGCTACCAGAGCCATCTAAAATAATTTTTTTCGAGTCGCTGTCTAAATCTTGATAAGGTACATCTAAATTAAAACTATAATGCTCAGCAACGGCTTGTAGCATTTGATAGTAATAAAAGCTGCGTTTATCCCAGCCTTTAATTGCACCGCCAGCAAGGCTTAACTCTGGGTTATGCACTACGCGATTAGGATCAAAATATTGACGTATACCTAAACCATCACAGGTTTGGCACGCACCAGCAGGGTTATTAAACGAAAACAAACGCGGTTCTAGTTCAGTCATTGCATAGCCACAAGTAGGGCAGGCAAAGTTTGCTGAAAATAGAATTTCTTCAGCGCTGCTATCATCCATGTATGCTACATGTGCCACGCCATTAGACATTTCAAGTGCGGTTTCGAACGATTCTGCTAGGCGTTGTTGTAAGCCATCTTTTACTTTAAATCTGTCTACAACTACTTCTATAGTATGTTTTTTATGAAGCTCAAGTGTTGGTGGATCAGACAAGTCACATACTTCACCATCTATACGGGCGCGAATATAACCTTGGCTCGATAGCTGTTCTAATAACTTAACATGCTCACCTTTACGCTCTTTTACTATAGGCGCAAGCAGCATTAATTTACTGCCCTCAGGCAGTGCCAAAACAGTATCTACCATTTGGCTCACTGTTTGCGCAGCAAGTGGTAAATTATGTGTAGGGCATCGTGGTTCGCCAACGCGGGCAAACATAAGTCGTAAGTAATCGTAAATTTCGGTAATAGTACCCACAGTTGATCGTGGGTTATGAGACGTTGATTTTTGCTCAATAGAAATTGCAGGAGAGAGGCCTTCGATGTGATCCACATCAGGCTTTTCCATAAGCGATAAAAATTGTCTTGCATACGCAGAGAGTGATTCAACATACCGGCGTTGTCCTTCTGCATAAAGTGTATCAAATGCAAGTGATGACTTCCCCGAACCAGATAGACCAGTAATAACTATTAATTTATCACGTGGGATGGTTAGGCTGATGTCTTTTAAATTATGCGTACGGGCGCCTCGGACTTCAATGTTTTCCATGCTATCTCGTTTATTACCAAAATTATTTACTCAGTATCGCATAATACGAAGCAATATTAATCCTTGATCAATGAAAAATCCTTACTTATAGGCGATTAATTATTGCTACGCTTATGGTAGAATCCCAACCTCAATTTTTCATAGAGTAAGATCACGCAGATAATGACCGCATCTTCACTTAATTCACGAGAAAAACGCGCCGCTGTATCACTGGCGAGTGTGTTTGCATTTAGAATGCTCGGCTTGTTTATGCTGATGCCTGTATTGGCTATTTATGGACAATCGCTTGAAGGTTTTTCGCCTATTTGGATTGGTTTTGCCATTGGTGCGTATGGTTTAACGCAAGCTGTACTACAAATACCTATGGGTCGATTATCCGATAAGATTGGTCGTAAAAAGGTTATTGTTGGTGGCTTAGTTGTATTTGCTATTGGCTCTGTCGTTGCTGCATTAGCTGACTCTATCCAAATGGTTACCGTAGGCCGTGCTTTACAAGGTATGGGCGCAATAGCCAGTGCGCTACTCGCGTTTGCTTCAGATTTAAGCCGCGATGAGCAACGACCAAAAGTAATGGCCGTTATTGGTATGAGCATAGGAATGAGCTTTGCCTTTGCTATGTTACTTGGGCCAATTGTTGCAGCTTCGTGGGGTATTGCTGGTGTATTTTGGTTGACTGCTATTTTAGCTGTCTTTGGTATATTTATAGTGACCATGCTAGTGCCAAAGGCGGTAAATAAAGCGCCCAAAGGCGATACATTAGCAAGCTTCAGCGACATTAAAAAATTAATTAAACACCCTCAGTTAGCACGATTAAATGCAGGTGTATTGTTATTGCATTTAACGCTAACCACAATTTTTGTGGTACTGCCGAGCCAATTAATTAAAGATGGCTTGGTTGCCGACCATCACTGGTATTTGTATATTCCAGTGCTATTTTTAGCATTTTTATTAATGGTACCAATAATGATTGTGGCCATTAAAAAAGAGAAAGAAAAACAAGCATTTATTGGCTCAGTAGCCTTGTTAACTATTAGTATGTTAGCAATGTCGGTATGGGTTAATAGTGTAGTAGGCATTGCTGTGTGTATGCTGCTTTATTTTGTGGCGTTTAACTTTTTAGAGGCCACTATGCCTGCGCTTGTATCGCGAATAGCACCTGCAAGCCAAAAAGGTTCAGCAATGGGTGGCTACTCATCTAGTCAGTTTTTAGGCGCCTTTTTGGGCGGTATGTTAGGTGGCTATGTAGCACAAACTACAACGACGCAAGCTGTGTTTGCGGCAGCGGCACTTGTTGGGTTAATATGGCTTATTATTGCGTGGAAAATGCAAGTCCCACCCAAAAGTAAAGTTATTAGTTTAATGACTAAATTAGATTCTGAAGAGCATGCTCAAGTACTTGCTTCTCAGTTAGTTGCTTTACCAGGTGTAATAGAAGCAACTGTAGTTCGCGATGAAAGTCGCAGCTATTTAAAGATTAATGATAAAGAATTTGACCTAGACCAAGCGCGTAAAGTCGCTGGTTTAATCTAACATTTATAGGAGATGGTTCCATGGCACGCGGTGTGAACAAAGTAATTTTGGTTGGTAATTTAGGGCAAGATCCTGAAGTTCGTTATATGCCTAACGGCAACGGTGTAGCAAATATTACCCTAGCAACTTCGGATAGCTATAAAGATAAAAACACTGGCCAAATGGTTGATAAAACTGAGTGGCATCGTGTTGTATTCTTTGGCAAATTAGCTGAAATTGTTGGTGAATATTGTCGTAAAGGTTCACAAATTTATGTTGAAGGTAAACTTCAAACACGTAAGTGGACCGATCAACAAGGCCAAGAAAAATACACAACTGAAATTGTAGTTGACGGATTTACAGGTCAAATGCAAATGCTTGGCGCACGCGGTGGCGATCAGCAAAGCGGTGGTTATCAAGGTAATCAAGGCGGCCAACAAGGTGGTGGTTACCAAGGTAATCAGCCGCAAGGTGGCCAACAAAGTGGTGGTTACGGTCAAAATAACCAAGGTCAAGGCGCACAGCAAGGTGGCTACAATCCACAGCAACAAGCCGCACCAGCAGCACAACCAAAACCGGCTCCAGCACCACAGCAGCAAAGTAATCAATATCAGCCGCAAGGTGGTTATGCACCACAGCAAAAAAGTGCACCACAACAGCAAGGTGGCTTCGCTCCTAAACCGCAAAACGCCCCGCAAGGTGGTGCATCAAACCCAATGGAACCGACCATTGATTTTGACGACGATATCCCATTCTAGTTTTCCAACTTTTACAGTGTAAAGATTTATTATAGAAAAGCCCCGTTCATACGGGGCTTTTTTATGCGGGTTGTTTAGCGAGGGCACCCAAGAACTATCAATGAATATCGTCATTAAGCAATAAAATGAAATAGTATTAGTAAGTATGTTAAATTATGGTGAAATTTACATTATCTTTAATTGATATGTATATCGTTAACACTTACCATTAAAAGACTTTTACCTTAATTACACAATGAGAAACATGAAAACTAATATCTTATTTTTATTTCTTGTTTTTCAATTTTTGAGTCCAATTTCAAACGCTCAATCTTCTTCAAATGTTACTCATGTTTTATTTATAAATTCAACAAACCAAGATATGCCTTGGCACAAAAGTGTTGATTCTGGACTGCGTAAAAAACTTATAGAACGTTCTTTTAGTTATGAACTCTTCGTTGAAAATATGGATGTAAACCGCTTTGATGAAGCAAATCAAAAACAGTTAATGAAGGACTACCTTAAGCAAAAATATAAAAATAAGCACATAGATATCATTGTTACTCAGTCGCCTTCTGCAGCTGTACTTTTATCGCAATTAGATGATTTTTTTATAAATGCTCCAAGAATATATTTAGAACCAGGCGCTCAATTTAGTTTACCTGAAAGCACCAATGGAGCAGTGATCCAAGCTAAATTAGACTACGCGCAAGCAACAGCAAGCGCTGTTAATTTAATGAAGCCTAAAAAATTAATCGTTATATTAGATACAAAAAATGATATTGGGATGAGCTTTTATCGAGGGCTATTTTCGGTTATTAACCGTGACTTTTCGTATTTAGACGTAGAAAAGTGGTTTGATCTTTCAATGCCAGAGCTACTCACTAGAATAAAAAATGCGCCAGATGATTCAATTATATTGTTTACACCCATTTTCAGGTATTACGATAATAAATCTCTTAGCCCTTATCAGCTAGTAGAGCGATTAGCTGAAGTAAGTTCAGCGCCCGTTTTTAGTTATTGGGAGGTACTATTAGGTTCAGGTGTTGTTGGTGGGTATGTGTTGTCGGGTGAAAAAATAGGCGCACGTATTGCCGATTCGATAATTTTATACAATGAAAATAAAAGTCTAAGTGCAATCAGTGGTGAAGAACTAAGTGTTTATGCTTACGATTGGCGTCAATTAAACAAGTTCGATATAGCTTCACAAAGCTTGCCAGAAAAGTCGATTATATCTTATTACGAGCCAACCTATTTTGAGCAAAATAAAACATTGATTTACAGCGCTACTGCGATTATCTGTATTCTTAGCAGCTTTTTAGTTTTCGTATTGTTTTTAAATCAACGCCGCATCCAACTTTTAAAAGAGCTTGATGAAGAAAAGCAAAGATTAGAGTCTCGCGTTGATCAGCGTACTGAAGAACTGTTGCAAGCCAAAGATGAGGCCGAAAAGCTGACATCCGCTAAGTCTGAATTTTTAGCAAATATGAGTCATGAAATTAGAACGCCTATGAGTGGGATTATTGGCTTAACCAACATTTTGCTAGAAAAAGGTTTGCCTGGGGAATATGAGCATTATTTAAATAAAATTAAATATTCTTCAGATCAACTCCTGGTGGTTATTAACGATATTTTAGACTTTTCAAAAATTGAGTCTGGAAATGTTAACCTTGAAGAATTTCCTTTTTCCGTAAATTCGGTTGTTGATTATATCAAAGCAACCTTCAATGAATTGGCCCAAAGTAAAGGGGTCACATTTGATATTAGCATTGATGAGGCAGTTAAACTGGACTTAATCGGCGATGTAGTGCGAATAAATCAGGTGCTGTTAAATTTATGCTCTAACGCAATTAAATTCACCCCTCACGGCACTGTATCGGTTTTAATTGAGTCAAGAAAGTTATTAGACGATCCGCAAAGTGTTTGCTTATATTTTACAGTTAAAGACTCAGGTATTGGCATCGCTGAGGATAATCTTAGCAATTTATTTGAATCATTTACTCAGGCAGATAGTTCTACAACTAGGAAGTTTGGTGGTACAGGGTTAGGTTTAACAATTAGTAAGCGTTTATGCCAATTGATGGGTGGTGATATAACGGTACACAGCACTCAAGGTGTGGGTAGTGAGTTTGTTGCTTCGGTCAAAGTTAAATTGAACAACCAAGCGTTGATTGATGATACGGCTAACCTAATCTTTACTGATCCGTTTGATGTATTAATTATAGATGATAATGAAGATGACCTTAAAGTAATTGAAAATCAGCTTACAGCTATGGGTTTAGTATGTACTGCGTGCTCGTCTGCTAAGCAAGCTATTGATATTATTGAACAGAATAAAGAAAAATTTAAAGTCATTATTGTCGATTGGATAATGCCAGCGATGAGTAGTGAAACATTTTTAACGCGTATTTATAATATTAATCCCCAGCTTTGCAATAATATAATTGTACTTACAAGGGATCATGAGGTTTTACTTAATGATGTGGCTAACAAAATAAATATAAACACAATTTTGTAAAAACCTGTTTATTCGAGTGTCTTGTATAAGGAGGTGAGCAGTAGAGTGTTAGGTTTTTTTAATGAAGTGCCTAAAGTAAATACTGTGAGTGAACAGTCGCTGGCGGGTATTAAAGTATTAGTTGTAGAAGATAATTCAATCAATCGACTAATAGTTACCAACATACTAGAAAATAGCGGCGCTCAGGTTTACTTAGTTGATAATGGATTAGAGTGCATCCAAACAGTAAAATTAGAGTCGTTTGATATAATTTTAATGGATATTCATATGCCTATCATGGACGGTGTTGAGGCGACTCAAATTATTCGTAATGATAGTGATGAAACTATCGCAAATATTCCAATAATTGCCTTAACAGCTAATGTTATGAAAGATGATTACACGATACTTATCTATTGGCATGAATGCTCATGTTGCAAAACCCATTAAAACACAAAAACTACGTGAAACTATAATTCGCTGTTTAAATAAATAGTTGCGCTATACATATAATTTAATATTTTTATCAAATACCTACCGCAATCCCTTCCATTGGCTTGAGCCGATTTTTTAATAACTTAAAAAGTTTATAAAATAGAATTTGACTCACGCGCTTTTGCATGTGAAATTTCATATATTCGATTTTTCGTATATTCATTTGGTAAAGGTTGAGTTATAAATGTCAGAAGTTAATGGGTTACCAAATACAAATAAAACACACAGCGTTGTTCCACATACTAAAAATTTTAACGTTAGTTTTTCTGAGCACAAACCTAAAATTTTATTGTGATATGGATCATTAAGAGCGCGTTCTTATAGCAAGTTGGTAATAGAGGAGAGTGCACGTTTATTAACGTATTTTGGTGCTGAGGTTAAAATTTTTAATCCTGAAGGTTTACCTCAAACTGATAGTGAAGATGAATCACACCCTAAAGTACAAGAGTTACGAGATTTAATGCTTTGTCGATGGCTTTCATCTATTTACAGAATAAAGGGCATAGCTGTTTATTTTTGTAAGCTCTCGTTTATTTGAGTGTTTTTTGTTTAGTGCTATTAATAAAAGTTTAAACTTAGTTTGCAACCTTGTGCTTCTATAGATATTGAACAACACTTTAGTTATTAATATAACGAGTGGCAGGCTATGCAAAAGAGTAAACTCTGGCTTTTAAAGTACTTCAAAGGTATCTCTTTTGTTCTGTTTCTGGTGATACTTATTAGTTTTAATTTCATTTTAAATGATGCATTACATCAAAAAGCACATGTTTCTGGACAGCAGTTTGTTAAGCGTGTTTACGAATTAAATTTATCCCCCTCTATAAATAATGAAGTGTTAGTCGCATTAGCTAAAAGTGAAGGCTTTAAGCTGGAGGTGCAAAATTCTTCAGATCACTTTAGAAACTTAGTAAATTTAGAACGCGAAGTTTTTACTTTTAAAACGTTAAGTTTGAGCCTTTATCACTATCCAGTGTGGGTAACACAAAGCTACTTATTTATATTTTTAAATTTGATTATATTAGGCGCTGCTAATTGGTCTTATCGCTGGTGGAGTCTGTTAAAAGTAAACCGTAAAGTAATGCTTAAAAATACAGTTATACAGCCGACTAAAATGATTCAACAAAGGCATAAAAATACTCAACTAATCGCACAGACAAAAAAATGTGATTTAAGTTCTTTGTATGGAGTTAATAGAGCATCACATAACTTATTTTTACTTATTAAGTGTGATTGTAGCTTTGATAAAAAAACAGATATAGAAGCCAATTTTAAAGTCTTAATTACTAAAAAATTAGCCGAACTTAAAAGTGTGTCGGTAAAAATACTAAACTCTAATTACTTAGCAGTTACCTTACCAAACATTTCTATTAGCGAGTTGAATAGCTACGTTGAAAAGCTTCATAAAAATGTGTTTTTAATATGTCAAAATCATCAAAAAAATATTACTCATAAAAATATTAAAATAGGTGCGTGTGATTATCAATTAAGCGCTGATCAAGTGGCGGTTTATAAGTTAGCAAAATCAGCACTCGTACTATCACAAAGCAGCCTATTGCGGCACTGCCACCGTTTAACGTTAAATCACTGCCAAGAAAAACACCTCTCTAGCAAACAGGTTATAGAAAACATTAAAAAGAATAAATTTATATTATTCTTTCAGCCTGTATTTGAACTCTCTAGTGGAGATATCCTGCAGCATGAAGCTCTTATTCGGGTTAGGCATAGCCAACTTGGTTTACTGGCCGCTCGTTATTTTATTAAACAGGTTTATAGTGATCAAGACGCTTTAATATTAGATAAAACTGTAATAACACAAGTCAAAAAGCTAATGCTCAGTGAGTCTTCGGCTTTAACTGTTAGTGTAAATCTACACCCTAAAAATTGGTTTAATACTGTATTTTGGGAGTGGTTAGCCAATCAAATGGCAGAGCTTAAGTTAAATGCTAAATTACAATTTGAAATAAGTGAGGCTGAATTTTTTACTTATAGAGAGTCGATAACTAATGCGCTTAATGTTATTAAAAAAGGGTATTCACATATTGTGATTGATAATGTAAAAAGTAGTGAGAAAGTAGCCATGCTAGTTGATTATAACCAAGTATGTGGACTTAAGTTATCTTACGAACTGGTTCATTTATTAAATGAAAAAATTCAAAATCAAAAGAAAATAAAAAAGATAGTCGAAGCCGCTAGTCTTTTAAATCTACCCGTATACGCGGTGGGCGTAGAGACTCAAAAAGAGCTACTTACGCTTACCAAATTGGGAGTGGTAGGAGCTCAAGGTTTTTACTTTTCAGAGCCGCTTCAAGAGTTTACGCAAGCGGTATTTAATTAAGGTCTAGATTAACCCTCTATATTTAAGCCCATTTAATCCTTGAAGCCCGCCGGTATGAACAGCAATAATTTTACTCCCAGATGGGAAATAATCTTGCTCAATAAGCTGCCACAATGCATACATCATTTTTCCGCTATAAATAGGCTCAAGTGGCAGATTATAAGTGTGGCCCATATCTTGGCAAAACTGCCATAACTCAGGTGAAAACTTACCATAACCCCCATCATGAAACTCTGTGAGTAATTGCCAGTTAGTTTGGTTATTAGCTTTAGCGCTCAGCTTTTTTATTTTTTCATTTAAATATTCAGCTTGTTTTAATACCGCTATACCAATAACTTGTGTTGTTGAAGCACTGCCTTCTATTAGTCCAGCAAGCGTGCCACCACTACCTGTAGGACAAACTAAGTAGCTATGTTCAGGTAAGCTTTGTACTAATTCTTTACACCCTAATAAAGCATGTTCATTTGTACCACCTTCAGGGATGATATAAGCGTTTGGAAAACGCTCTTGCAGAGCATTAAGGTATTCGGTGTCGTGACGTTTTCGATACTCTATACGATTAACAACATGTAGGTTCATACCACAATGTTTTGCAAACTGAATTGTCGGATTGTTGTTATCAAGTTCTGGTCCGCGGATAATTGCATGAGTTTTTATATTAAACTCTTTTCCCGCAGCTGCGCAGGCGTGAATATGGTTTGAGAATGCACCACCAAAAGTCAGAAGTTCTGTCTTATTTATCTTTTGCATGTACGCTAAATTATATTTTAATTTACGCCATTTATTGCCACTTATTAACGGATGAAGCAAATCATCACGTTTTATACCTAAATAAATATTTCTCTTTTTTAGAAACGAGCTATCTATTTGTTGTATTTGGTTATTTTCATCTATTTTGAATGTTTCATGCATTTTTTTGGTTTTCAATTTGGCAAAGTAGTTAAAATGTACGACACTTATTTCATACATAATTAACATTAGTAGCTATATGAAAGAAAAGCTGTTTTCGTGGTTAAATCGTAGTTTAGATCCAAATACAGCTATTGGTGTTGCAACTTACGCAGATACTGTTAACGCAGTATGTTTAAAAAAACAAAGCGACCGATGGATGGTTCACAGTTCTCACAGTGTTAATGTGTCTGAGCAAACTGATTATACCGCTGCAATTGTTGCTTGTACAAATGAGGTTTCTACTGATATTTGTGCCGTTAATTTAGTTATACCGCATTATTTTTATCAAATAGTGCAAATGGATAAACCAAATCTCAGCGATGAAGAAATAATTCAGTCACTCCCTTGGACTACAAAAGATTTAGTTGATATAGCCCCTGAAAATATTGTGGCTGATTTTATTGATTACCCAATAACACTCACAATGCAAAGCAGCAAAATGAATGTATTACTACGACGAGTTGCAGTTAAGTATGCTGGAAACAGAGTACAGAGTAACAGCGCCTACACGTATATTTTTAAAAGACACAACCTCACTATTATCAACTTCATTTTTGAATATAGGTAAAACAAATATAGTGGTCGAAACCGGCGCGTACTTGGCTATTTATGTGGATGGTGCGATTGCTATTGCAGCCGATGCCAATATTGCGGCCTATATTGTTGCCACTGGTGAGGTAAGAATCGCACAAAATGTAACGTATCAGGGGGCAATTACATCGGCTACTCAAATTATTACCGAAGGGAGCTCAACGTTTGACGCTCTACCAGTACCCGAAAGCATCCCTGGTTTTTGTGGTATTTATACACCAGAAACCCTAGATCATTATCGTTTAACAATCAGCGATAATAATGCTCTAACGTGTGAAGCTAAAGAGATGACACTCACAGCCTGCGCTAATGATGCCTGCGATTTATTATTTGCTGAGCCGTCTAGTTTAAACCTTTCTCCAGATAATAGTGGGCAACAAAGCTGGGTTACAGGAGAGAATATTAATTTTACAGGATCCGCGGTTGTCGAATTTGCTAAACGCACCACAGGCAGTGTTACATTTGGGTATAACACTGCAGAGCCTTCTGCACCTCTTCGTTGTTATATTGCAGGCAATAATGTTGGATTAAGCGGCTGTAAAGTTACGTTTTCTGATGCTGGATTTATTTTTAATAATGATACAGATGGAAATACTACCATTCCAACTCAGCTATCAGCAAAGCCTTCAAATACTGGATTTAATGCAAAAGCGTTATCTATCCAGGCGGTAAAAACTAATACCACTACGGGCGTATGCGAAGCGGCATTTCCCGCTGGTGGTGATGTGAGCTTAGATTTATCGTATACATGCAGCGCGGGTGCAAGTTGCTCTGATACGGTTTCACTTAGTAATAACAATAATACCTTTGCGGTAGAGCAAGCTTCTAAATCGTTCATACTAAACTTTGATAGTGAGTCTAAAGCTCCGATTGTTATAAATTATCCCGATGCAGGAAAGTTGAGTTTAAATGTAAATACCAATTTAATTTTAGACCCAGTCACTAATTTATCAGTAAATTTAACGGGGAGTTCAAATGAGTATGTTGTAAAGCCATTTGGATTAGCGATGGAAGTTGCAAGTGATGGTTATGCAACAGACGCTGATGGAAGTTTATTTAGATTAACTGGCGAAGCATTTGATTTAAAGATGAATGCGGTGCAATGGCAAACAGGGCAAGACACTAACAACGATGGTTACCCAGATAACTACAGCAATATAACAAATAACACCATTGCCAAGCACTTTATTACAGAGCAACCACTTGTAGAGGCATTACTTAAAGCGCCTACGCCAGGCGTTCAAGGTACGCTTGAAGCGATGAGCACTGTTGCCTTTAGTGACACAGGCAGTTTGAGTGAATCTATATCGCAGTATAATTACGACCAAGTTGGCATCATTGATTTAACAGCAGGTCTGCAAGATGCCGATTACTTTGGCGCGGGAGATGTAAAAGGTGAATTATATAATATTGGTCGTTTTGCACCTTCGCAGTTTCAGGTAGTGGGGGTTCAAGCTGCCGCACAATGCACGCAATACGGCAGTAATTTAACTTACCTTGATCAACCTTTTGAACTCGGCTTTACAGTACAAGCACTAAATCAAAATGGTGAGCTAATGGCTAATTATAAAGAGGGCTTTGATAAATCGAGTGTAGTCATTAATGCCGAAAATAATGAAGTGGCTAACTATGTACCCGCAACTAATTTTGCTAGCCGCTTAGTAAACCTAGGGAATAATAACTGGGGAGATATAAGCGACGGCCAATGGCAAATGAGTCAAATAAACACCACACTTCAAAGATTAGGTGTAGGGCAAGCAGACAGACCGTTCGCTATGGTCAGTTTAATGGCAACGCTTTCTAACATAGAAGGAGCAACGCTCATTGATGCAAATGATAAACCTAATACACAAACAGCATGTTCAGATGGCTGTAATAGTGTACGACTAAATACATTACCAATAGAGTTTAGGTTTGGACGTTTAGTACTTGGTAATAACGCAGGCTCCGATCTCGACCCTTTACTTATTCCTATGCAGGCTCAGTATTACAATGGCAGTGGATTTGTAAATAACGCTGAAGATAACTGTAGTGTATTTGATCATACCCAAATTACTCAAATATCACCTAACAGCCCGCAATTAGCCTATGAATATGGAACGGGTGTATCTGGCCAGTTAGAGGCGGGAGTGTATCCGGCAAACAATGGTATTTATGCACAGCCAAATGGTTTGGGTGAATTTACCTTAAAATATAATACTTATGATTGGTTAAAGTAGGATTGGCAGGGCGATGGAACATAGCTTGATCCTCGTACTATTTTACAATTTGGACGCTTTAGAGGAAATGATCGGGTTATTTACTGGCGTGAAACACGCGAATAGTTGTAAACTAAGATAATAATTGAACAAAGCTTGTGTTTTGTGCTGCAAGTACATAGCATAAGGCTTTAATTATAAAAAATAATAACGACCAAATAATTGCCGCTTTTTGGGACTGGAATATATGCGAATTACTCCTTTATCTCTGTTAATTTCAGCTAGTTTGTTAGCTAGTAGTGCATTTGCACAAGACACAGCTACAGTAACTGGAATTGAGTCAGAGATTAGTGTTAAACAGACAGAATACGATAACTCGACAAGAATACTTGAAAAACATCTTAAAGAAGAAAGTCAGTTACAAAATCAACTAGAGCTACTTCGTTCTCGTTCTACAGAGCTAGATAAAGAAAAAAACCAAGCGCTCGATGCGATGAACGAAATGTACCGTCGTTTAATTGACGATCCCACTATTAATATTAGTGCGGCTCAATCACGCTATCAAAAAGCGGTGATTGATCATAAGCAAAACAAAGATGATATTTCTATGCAGTTGGCGGCAATTGCATCCCACCGTAAAGATATAGAGCAAATTCGTGTTGCTAAACATACGCTTTTAAATACTTTAGAGAGCTTAAAAGAGCAGTTAACTACAGCCAGAGTAGAGCGTTTACGTAACGAGTTTACACGTGAAGGCACGCTTGAAGTTAACCATACGATTAACTGTAAGCGAACAGAAACGCTAGCAGCGTGTGAGCAACGCGGTCAGCAAATGGGGCTGCAAAAAGCAACTAAACGCTTTGTAGATCAAATATTTGCAAATCTAACAGAAGAGCGCATTGTTGAGCCAAAACGTAATTTGGCGGGCGCTCAAGTACAAATATTAAGTAGCCATGTAGTTAACAGTGCATTTAGCGGCCAAGGTAACTACAACGTCAACTTAAGCGTAACCATGCGCGGCGAAGTAAACAGTAGCCGTTTATGTAGCTTATTAAGCATTGATAACCGTTATTGTTCTGAGTACGGCACGCCACTTACAGCTGCTTATCAACCCGCGTATAACAATACATTTACTGATAGTCAGTTAACATTCAGTAATAGCGCGGATAATAGCAACACGGTGTCGGTTTCTCGTTTAGAGAAGCAGCCAGTACGTGATTATTCAGTTAAACCTGCATCGGCGAAAAAAGATTACCCTTCTATCCTTAATAAGAAGAAGGATCAATCAATAGAGCTGACATTACGATCAAACGTATACGACGATGAAGTGTTTATCGATGGTGTAAGCTTTGGCTCAACACGCTTGATCACACGTTTACCGCCGGGTATTCACAACATTGAAATACGTAAACTTGGCTATAAGCCTTATCAAGTTCGTGTTGATTTGAATAAAGCACAAACAATTAATGCAAATTTGGTAAAAAAGCCTAAGTCGATTGCTGCACCGACCTATACTCGAGAGCAACCAGAAGTAACAACACGCCAGGTTAGTGAAAACGTTAATGTATTAAATGCAAACGTTGAAACGCCGGTTGTCGTTATTCCTGCAGGCAAATTTAAAATGGGCGATATCAATGGCAATGGTTTAGCTAATGAACGTCCAGTAATTGAAAAAGTAATAGCAAATTCTTTCGCTATGCAAAGTAAAGAAGTAACCGTAGGTGCCTACGAAAAATTTGTAGCAAATACAGGTTATAAAACTCAAGCGGAAAAAAATAAAGGGTGTGCGTATTATTTAAATGGCGAACCAGTATGGGAAGCAAATTTAAATTGGCGTAATCCTGGTTTTGAGCAAGGCAGTGACTTTCCTGCTGTATGTTTAACTTATAACGATGCAAAAGCTTACGCTGAGTGGTTATCGGGTCAAACAGGACAGCAATTTCGTTTACCTAACGAAGTTGAGTGGGAATACGCAGCACGTGCAGGAACCGAAACAGAATACCCTTGGGGTAACGAAATTGGTAAAAACCTAGCTAACTGTGGTTGGTGTGGTAGTGAATGGTCAAATAGACGTGCATCACCAGTAGGTTCTTTTTCTCCAAATGCATTTGGATTATACGATACCGTAGGCAATGTATGGGAATGGACCGATAAAGAATCAGGTGAGTCTGATGTAGCAGTAAGAGGCGGAGCGTGGAATTTTGCACCAAGCCTTGCTCGTGCATCTACGCGTTTAATTTTAGCGCCTGATTTTAGATCTAACTACATTGGTTTTCGCTTAGTTCGCGAACGATAAACTCAATTAAGGAAGCTTTGCTTCCTTTTTTCACAAATTCACAAAGGCGCTGCGCTTTATATTGCTCATATAGTTGAGCATGTTAAAGTGAGGCAGCTAATATAAGAACGTATTTCAAAGGTCATCCAGCCTCATGTTTAAAAAACTCCGTGGTATTTTTTCTAACGATCTATCGATCGACTTGGGTACAGCCAATACCCTAATTTATGTAAAAGACGAAGGCATTGTATTAAATGAACCTTCTGTTGTTGCTATCCGCCAAGAGCGTGCTGGTGGACCTAAAAGTGTTGCATCTGTAGGTACAGAAGCAAAGCTTATGTTAGGTCGTACACCGGGTAATATAAAAGCGATTCGTCCAATGAAAGACGGTGTTATTGCTGACTTTTTTGTAACAGAAAAAATGTTACAACACTTCATTAAGCAAGTGCACAACAATAACTTTATGCGTCCAAGTCCGCGTGTACTAATTTGTGTACCGTGTGGTGCTACTCAAGTAGAAAAACGTGCAATACGTGAATCTGCAATGGGTGCAGGTGCTCGTGAAGTTTACTTAATTGAAGAACCAATGGCAGCAGCTATTGGCGCAGGTTTACCAGTATCAGAAGCAACAGGTTCTATGGTTGTTGATATTGGTGGTGGTACAACTGAAGTGGCTATTATTTCACTTAACGGTGTTGTTTACTCATCATCTGTTCGTATTGGTGGCGATAAGTTTGACGAAGCTATTATTAATTATGTACGTCGTAACTTTGGTAGCTTAATTGGTGAAGCGACAGCTGAAAATATTAAGCATCAAATTGGCTCTGCGTTCAAAACTGATGAGCCAATCGAAATTGAAGTGCGTGGTCGTAACCTTGCCGAAGGTGTTCCGCGTTCATTCACGCTTAACTCACACGAAATCCTAGAAGCTTTACAAGAGCCGTTAATGGGTATTGTGAGTGCAGTAATGGTTGCGCTTGAGCAATCACCACCAGAGCTGGCATCAGATATCTCTGCGCACGGCATGGTACTTACTGGCGGTGGTGCATTGTTAAAAGATTTAGACCGTTTATTAATGGAAGAAACGGGTATTCCGGTTGTTGTAGCTGATGATCCACTTACGTGTGTTGCGCGTGGTGGTGGTAAAGCATTAGAAATGATCGATGTTCATGGTGGTGACGTTTTTAGTTACGACTAATGAAATTAATGTTTGGACGCACAGTCTCTTTGCAACTGCGACTTTTTGTCGCAGTGCTTTTGAGTATCGTACTCATAGTTGGAGACAGATATACGCAAGGTGGTACCGTTGTTCGTACCAGCCTTAATACTCTAGTTAGCCCACTAATCTATGTTGCTAATTTACCCTACGAATTATTTAGCTTAAGTGCTAAAAGCCTGCATACGCGGGATCAACTTCTTACTGAAAACGAAGCGCTGAAAAAAAAGCAAATGCTACAAAGCGAGCAACTTCAGCAGTATCAATTTCTAGCCAGAGAAAATCAAAAACTGCGTGCCTTATTAGGCTCATCTGCAAAGCAATCAAATCGTAAAATAATTGCTCAGGTACTCTCTGTACATTCAAACCCGTATAGTCATCAGGTTGTTATTAACCGTGGTACAACTGACGGGCTTAGTGAAGGCCAAGCTGTAATTGATGAAATGGGTGTAGTAGGGCAGCTTACAAAGGTTGGTTCAACAACTTCACGCGTGCTACTAATGACCGACACCACACATGCCACACCTGTGCGTATACTTCGTAACGATGTACGAACGGTTGTTGAAGGCATAGGTAAAATTAACGTCGTTAAGCTCTCTCACGTTCCACACAGTTTAGATGTGCGAATTGGCGATGTGCTTGTTACATCGGGTTTAGGGGGGACATTTCCTGAAGGATACCCGGTGGCAGTAGTAACCGAAATAAATCGTGATGAAGGGCGACCGTTTGCACAAGTTTTTGCAGAACCTATTGCGCAACTAGATCGCATTCGTTTGCTGGTTATTTTATGGCGTAATCAACAGGAGCAAATCAGCGATGATTAACCGTTATTCATTGTTAATTGCGCTAAGCATCTTTTTTGCGTTAATAATGGCACTAATGCCACTTCCATTTTCGTTTGAGCCATTTAGACCTGACTGGGTTTTACTTGTACTTATGTATTGGTCGTTAGCAGTACCGCATCGTTTAAATATTGGTACTGCTTGGATTGTTGGTTTATTAATCGATTTGGCGTCTGGCTCACCGCTGGGCGTGAACTCGCTTACATTCTCAGTATGTATATTTATAACCGCAAGTAACTTTCAAAAAATTCGTAACTTTTCGCTTTGGCAACAAAGCTTATTAGTTGGTTTATTTTTAACGCTGTACCATTTAATGCAATTTTGGCTAAATCATTTTTTGTTAGATGTTTACTTTAATCCACAGTATTTATGGCCAGTAGCAACCGGAATGGTTAGCTGGTTTTGGGTTTTTTTACTGCTTCGTAAATATCGCAGACATTTTAGGATCAGGTAATGACTACCTCAATATATTTGGCATCAGCCTCTCCCCGTCGTAAAGAGTTATTAAGCCAATTAGGTGTCGAATTTACACAGTTTAGTGTTGATGCAGATGAAAGCCCACTTCCAAACGAGCAACCTAGAGCTCTTGTTGAGCGTTTAGCGCGCTTAAAAGCACAAAGCGGTGTTGAGCTTGGATATACTGATCGTCCTGTGCTTGGTAGTGATACCGTGGTTGTTATCGACAACGAATCACTGGGTAAACCTCGTGATAAAAACGATTTTACAAACACATTAAAACGCCTGTCAGGTAACACGCATCAAGTTCTTACCGCAGTTGCATTTGCGACGCAAAATGATGTGCTTAGCTGTGTTGCAAGCACAGATGTTACTTTTAAAACCTTAACAGATGAAGAAATTAATGCTTATTGGGAGTCAGGTGAGCCACAAGATAAAGCCGGTGGCTACGGTATCCAAGGTTTAGGCGGCCGCTTTGTAACTCACATTGCGGGTAGCTATTTTTCTGTTGTAGGCTTACCTTTATATGAAACCGAACAATTATTAAAAACATTCTTAAGAAGGTAACATGAGTACAGAATTACTGATCAATGTCACACCGAGCGAAAGCCGTGTTGCCCTAATAGAAAACGGTGTACTGCAAGAAATACAGCTAGAGCGAATCGGTAATCTAGGTATTGTAGGCAATATTTACTTAGGAAAAATAAGCCGTGTACTTCCGGGTATGCAGGCTGCTTTTGTTGATATCGGCCTTGAAAAAGCTGCATTTTTGCATGCATCCGATATTGTAAATAGTGCCTCTATTGTTGAAGGCGTAGACGACGTACCAATAAAAAAAGTACAAGATATTAGAGAGTTAGTTCGTCAAGGCCAGTACATTATGGTGCAAGTGGTAAAAGATCCGCTAGGCACTAAAGGCGCAAGACTTACCACTGATATTACTATTCCTTCTCGTTATTTAGTGTTTATGCCAGATGCGACCCACGTAGGGGTTAGTCAGCGTATTGAAACTGAAGAAGAGCGCTCGCGCCTTAAAAAAATAGTCGCAGAATATGGCGATGAAAATGGCAGTTTTATTGTTCGCACAGCAGCCGAAGGCGCTAGCGAAGCAGAATTACGACACGATGCCGGTTTTTTAAGAAAACTATGGGAAAAAATTACAGCTCGTCGCAAAAAAACCAGTAAAGCCAGTATTCTACATGAAGACTTAACGCTTGCCTTTAGAACCCTACGTGACTACGTAGGCGAAGATATGGAGCGCATTCGCGTTGACTCTAAACTTACTCATGAAGAGCTAAAGTTATTTACTGAAGAGTTTGTTCCACAGCTTTCTCAAGTGCTTGAATACTACCCAGGCGAGCGGCCTATATTTGACTTGTTTGACGTTGAAAACGAAATTCAAAAAGCACTACACCGTAAAGTTACGCTAAAATCGGGTGGTTATATAATTATTGACCAAACAGAAGCAATGACGACTGTTGATGTTAATACTGGCGCATTTGTAGGGCATCGTAATTTAGAAGAAACCATTTTTAATACCAACGTAGAAGCAACCTCTGCAATTGCCCGCCAGCTCAGGCTGCGTAACTTAGGCGGTATTATCATTATCGACTTTATCGATATGGTAAGTGAAGATCATAAGCGACGGGTGCTTCATTCACTTGAAGCAGCCCTTGCAAAAGATCGCACTAAAACGAATATTAATGGGCTTTCAGCGCTTGGCCTTGTTGAAATGACGCGTAAACGTACACGCGAAAGCTTAGAGCATATTTTATGTGATGTATGCCCTGCATGCTCCGGTCGTGGTTCACAAAAAACAGTTGAAACGGTTTGCTACGAAATACTACGTGAAATAGTGCGTGTTAACCGAGCATACGCAGCAGACAAGTTTATGGTGTATGCAGCGCCGGCTGTAAGTGAGGCCCTACTAAACGATGAGTATCATAACCTTGCTGAGCTTGAACTATTTATTGGTAAGCAAGTCAATATTCAAACCGAGAGCTTATACAGCCAAGAACAGTTTGATGTGGTAATGATGTAATGAAAGCAAAAGCGGTCTGTTTTTTTTGTTTTAGAAAGTTATGGCAGACCTGCGCCATAATTTTGGTATTACTGGCCGTTATTGTTTCAATTTTAAAATATACCCTCCCGTATGCAAACGAGTACAAAGGTGACATAGAAAGCTATTTACACGAAAAGTTTGAAATAAGCTTATCTATTGGCGAAATATCAGCTAGTTGGCAGGGCAGTGGTCCTGCATTAGTGCTAGAAAATTTATCGTTTAAAGATAACGAAACCGCGCCAATATCACTCACCATTGCTAAAACCAGCTTAGAGCTAAACCTATGGGAAAGCTTAAAAGCACTGCAACTTAGATCTAATTATTTTGTTATTAATGGTTTTCATACCAGTGTAAATATCACCAACTTATTTAAAACCGGTGATAACGACGAAGTTTCTTTTGAGCAAAAAGAGCTAATTGAAGAACTGTTTTTGGGTAAAACGGGTCATTTTGCAATAGAAAATTCCAGTATTAACTTTATTTTAGAAGACGGTAAAGAACGTAAATTACTTCTTCAAAACATTGTTTGGCAAAATGAAGATGAGCAGCATCTTGGTAGTGGAAGCTTAGCACTGCCGGGTATTTCGGTCGGAGACTTTGACGCGCGCATTGCACTTACTGGCGATACCCTAGAGCAGGTTGCGGGCGACATTTATGTGCAGGCTAATAAGGTCGATGTATCTAACTGGTTAGCACAATATATAAATACGCAAAAGCAACAACTGCATAGCGATATTAATTTACAAGCATGGCTAAAACTAGATAAAGGCCTTGTAAGTGATGTGAAAATGCAGTGGTTACCAAGCTTTGTACGCTGGCATCGAGAAGAGCAAAGCCACCAAGTTAGTTTGAGTGAAGGTGGATTCCATCTATATCCAGAACAAAATAGCTGGCACTTAAAAAGCACCGGTTTAACATTTAATAGTAACGATAAAGCATGGCCAAGTTTAGAGTTTGAAGCTCAACTAGGGTCGCAAAATAAAGTGTGGCTCCATCAAGTTGATTTTGAATTACTGAGTAACCTAGCAGGGCTAAGTAATTTTAATGCACTTGAACCATTTTTAGAGCGCCAACCTAGTGGGCAAATAGATCAAGCTTATTTAAATTTTTCTAATGCACAGCAATGGCAATTATGGTTTGAGGCTGACAATATTGGTTGGCAAGAATTAAGG
The DNA here is from genome assembly GCF_030408135.1 of Pseudoalteromonas sp. APC 3691. Taxonomy (NCBI): domain Bacteria; kingdom Pseudomonadati; phylum Pseudomonadota; class Gammaproteobacteria; order Alteromonadales; family Pseudoalteromonadaceae; genus Pseudoalteromonas; species Pseudoalteromonas sp. APC 3691. The sequence continues at coordinate 24,951 of NZ_JASDCB010000001.1, forward strand.
TCTGTACCTGCAGCACAAGAACTTAGAGTAAGTGGTTTACTTAATCAAAGTAGTGGTCGAATAAATTTATTTGGTGAAAATGGTACATTGATCACAGGCGAAAGCTTTAGTAACGACATAAATTATAATCAGCTAAATGTAGAGCTAGATTTAGCTAAGCGAGATGATGGCTGGCATATAAGTAGTGACAATATATGGTTTGATAATAATGAAGTTACTCTTGCTGCAGAATTACAAATTAGTCTAACAGATGATCCTCGATTAGATCTTTACGCTGAAGCGTTCGCCCCAGATGCCAACATTGCAGGTCATTACTTCCCATTAAAAGCTATGAGCCCTGAGCTCGTTAGCTATTTAAATGGCGCAATTAAAGGCGGAGAAGTGTCTAAAGCACAAGTCTTATTTGCAGGACCTTTATCTGGTTTTCCATTCACCGATGGCAGCGGTCAGTTTAATGTATTAGCGCAAATAGACAACGCAACCTATGAGTTTGATCCTGATTGGCCTTTGGTCACTAATGCCAATGTACAGCTACATTTTGATAATGAGCGTATGGATATATATAGCCAGCAAGGCAAGTTGGTTAATTTAGATATTGGTAATAGTGTACAGGTGAGCATTGCAGATTTAATGAATGCTGATGAACTTATTGTGCAAATTGATAAAAAAGCAGAGCTGGAAAAGTTACATGACTTTTTTGCAGCGACACCTATTGCCAAACCTCTTGCTGAAATTTTTAAAGTTGTACAGGGCAAAGGCGAAGCCGATGCCAGTATTGAGCTTTTAGTAGGCTCTAAGTTTAAAGGCGGAGCCAGTGTTAGCGGCAAAGTTAATTTAAATGACTTGCCAGTATTTATAGCAACGCCAGGAATTGAGCTTAAAAACTTAACTGGCGAGCTTAATTTTAAAAACGACAACATCACACTTGAAAATGCGACTGCGAAGTGGTTGGGCATGCCGCTAAATATTAATTACAGCAGTAAAAGTGATGCAAAAAATTACCAAGCAAATATAGATATAAACGCCAAAATTGACGCCGATACACTAATAGATAGTGGACAAGGTATATTAAAAAATTATTTAAGTGGGCAAAGCGATGTTGATATTGGTTTGGTACTTAATTTTACCGAACAAGGCTTTAATTACCGTGCACAGGTAAACTCAGAACTACTTGGCTTAACGAGTAACTTACCCGCACCTTATAATAAAAATAGCGAACAAGCGTGGGCGCTTGATGCAGTAGTTCAAGGTGATGATATTTCTAATCTCATTACAGCAAACGCTAATCAACAGTTTTACTTTAATGCTATTTTAGAAAATGGAAAATCACAGTTTAGTAATGTCCATTTTGTGCTCGGAAAACAAGATTTAGGATTAAACCAAAAAGACTTAAGCGTAAATATAAATCTTGAGCAGAGTGAATTAGTGCCTTGGTTTGATCTGATTGATCAAATAATTAAAGCAGGTAAAGCAAACCCAGATAAAAAATCAAAAGGGATTATGCCACCGCTTAATGAGGTGGTCGCAAATATAGGTATGCTTGATGCGAGTAACATCATCTTTAATGATTTTGAAATGCGTTTAGCACCATCAAAAGACGATTTATACCTAAAGCTAAATGCTAAAGAACTTAGAGCTGGGGTGTTTATTCCTACATCACAGCCTAGCCAACCAATACGAATTAATGCTGATTACTTAAGGCTTAATTTTGTACCGGACAATGAGCAAGCACTTGAAATAACAGATGTACTTCCCGAGGAAGACTTGAGCTGGCTTACTAAAATACCTGCCATTGAGTTTGAATGCAGTGACTGCAAAATTGACCGCTACCAACTTGATAAAGTGAGTGCGTCATTATTGGGTGATGGCGAGCGCTTATCAATATCAGAGCTTGTGGTCGATAAAGGCGATCATGTGCTACGCACTAAAGGGCAGTGGCAAAATGGCTTAACAACGCTAAGTGGCGAGCTTAAAAGTGATGACATAGGCGCATTGTTTGGTGAGTTTGATATTACCTCTGCAATTAAGGACTCAAAAGCCGATTTAAATTATGATCTTACTTGGCAAGCAGCACCTTATGATTTTGATGTGAAAACTTTAAGTGGTGAGGTTACTTGGGATTTAGGGGAAGGTCACTTAACTGAAATAAGTGATGGTGGTGCACGCGTATTTTCGTTACTGAGTCTTGATTCATTAGTACGTAAGCTAAAACTTGATTTTAGAGATGTCTTTTCAAAGGGCTTTTTTTATAACAGCATGCAAGGCTCTATGCAGCTAGAAGAAGGTATCGCTTACACTAAAGATACCAAAATGGACGGTGTGCCCGCCGATTTAACTATTAAAGGCTACGCAAATTTAAATACGCTAGATATAGACTATGACCTTGCTGTAGCGCCACAAGTAACCTCGAGCATTCCGGTTATAGTTGCATGGATGGTAAATCCAGTAACAGGGCTTGCTGCCTTAGCAATTGATAAAGTTATTCACTCTGCACGCGTTATCTCAGAGATAAATTTTAAAGTAACGGGTAAAATGAACGATCCTATAGTTCAAGAACTCGACAGAAAAAGTCGTGAAGTTACACTACCGCAAGCTGCGCAAAATCAGCCACAAGCATCAGTCGATTTAAAACTTAAAGATGCTCAAGTAACAGTAATGCAATGAACAAAACAGCAAACATAAGCACACCCACAATAGTTGCCCTACAAATGTGTTCAGGGCTAAGCCCTGATGACAACTTAGCAAGCTTAAAGCGCGTACTTAAAACCCTCCCAACAACAAGGCCATTACTTGTTTGTTTGCCTGAGGCTTTTTTAGTGTTTAGTAAAAGTGGTAACGATACGTTACGTGTTGCTAAGCAAGTTGAGCGATACAAACTACAACTTAGTGAATTGTGCCAACACCATAATATTTGGTTAAATGCAGGAACAATGCCTGAGCCATTTAACGAACATAAATATTATGCAGCATCGCACTTATATAATAATCAGGGCGAGCTGGTTGCAACGTATAACAAAATACATTTATTTGATGTAACCGTAGATGATAAAACAGGTAGCTATCGAGAGTCAGATTTTACCCAAGCAGGTAGCGATGTGGTTGTTGTTGATTCTCCCTTTGGTAAAATAGGCTTAACAGTATGTTATGATCTGCGCTTTAGTGGCTTATTCAACGAACTAGTACGCCAAGGCGCCGATATTATTTTAGTACCCAGTGCATTTACAGTCCCTACAGGGCAAGCACACTGGCAGCCGTTATTAACAGCGCGCGCAATAGAAACACAATGTTATGTGGTTGCAGCGGCTCAACACGGTACACATGAAAATGGCCGACAAACATATGGCCACAGTATTATTATTTCACCTTGGGGAAATATCCTGAGTGAACTGCCAACAGGCACCGGTTTTATAAGCTGCAGCGCAGACTTAGACCAGTTACAAAAAATTAGACGAGATATGCCCGTGCAGTCTCATCAACGATTTAGAGAGCATTTATTATGAATTCGGTTGAACAGCATTTACTACACGACAGCCAGCTAAATAGAGAAGAGCTCGAAAAAACGCTCGCTTATATACATCAGCATAAAGTGGATTACGCCGATTTATATTTTCAATCTAGTCACCACGAATCATGGGTGCTTGAAGACGGCTTAGTTAAAGAAGGCTCTTATAACGTCGAGCGCGGCGTTGGTGTACGTGCTGTAAGCGGCGAAAAAACAGGTTTTTCTTACTCTGATGCAATAAATCTTGAAGCGCTTAATAAAGCGGCTACAGCGGCTCGTAGCATTGCAGATGCTGGTGAAGATAGAGCGATTAAAGTATTTAGTGATGTTAAAGCTAAAGAGCAGTTTGCAGCGCATCAGCCAATCTCGAGTATGAGCGATACCGACAAGGTGAGTTTATTACGCGAACTTGAAAACTATATTCGTGAACTAGCACCAGATGCAGAGCAAGTAATTAGTTCAATGTCAGCGGTATACGAAGAAGTATTAATCGCAGCAAGTGATGGTACGTTTGCCACCGATATTCGCCCGCTTATTCGTTTAAACTGCTCAGTACTGCTTGAAAAAAATGGTCGCCGTGAACGCGGTGGCGCAGGCGGTGGTGCACGTTTAGATTATGGTTACTTTAAAGAGCTTGTTGATGGTAAACCGCGTTGGATGGAATTTGCAGAAGAAGCGGTACGCCAAGCTAAAGTAAATCTTGAGGCTATTGATGCACCTGCAGGCACGATGGAAGTTGTACTTGGTAATGGTTGGCCTGGCGTGCTTTTACACGAAGCGGTAGGGCATGGCCTTGAAGGCGACTTTAATCGTAAAGGCGCGTCTGCGTTTAGTGGTAAAGTGGGCCAAAAAGTAGCATCTGAGCTGTGTACTGTGGTTGATGATGGCACCATGGCCGATCGCCGTGGATCACTCAATGTAGATGATGAAGGCACACCAGCCGCTTACAACGTACTCATCGAAAACGGTATTTTAAAAGGCTATATGCAAGATAAGCTAAACGCGCGTTTAATGGGTGTAAATCCTACCGGTAACGCACGACGTGAGTCGTATGCACATTTACCAATGCCTCGCATGACTAATACTTACATGTTAGGTGGTGAGCACAGCCAAGCCGATATTATAAGCTCAGTTAAAAAAGGGGTATTTGCGCCTAATTTTGGCGGCGGACAAGTTGATATCACGTCAGGTAAGTTCGTATTTAGCGCATCAGAAGCGTATTTAATCGAAAATGGTAAAATTACCCAACCAATTAAAGGCGCAACGCTTATTGGTAATGGCCCAGAAGTAATGCAGCAAATATCTATGGTTGGTAACGACTTAGCACTTGATAAAGGTGTTGGTGTTTGTGGTAAAGATGGTCAAAGCGTACCGGTAGGCGTAGGCCAACCAAGCCTTAAAATTGATCAGTTAACGGTCGGTGGTACAGCTTAAATATTACTCAAGCGCGAAGTAAATTCGCGCTTTTTGTTTTAATGAAGGCGGGGTTTATACTTCTCCTTCATCCTCTTTATTTTTTTCAGCTTCTTTATACCATAACGCAAAAAAGCACTCTGTTAATTTATGCTCTATCTCAAGCGCTTTTTCTGTCGGACAAAACAAGGTGAAGCTTGCTTTAAATTCACCTAAATCGGTTGTACCAAAGTGAATTACTGGTTCTGGACCAGATATTTTTGCATCGAGTTTACGCTCAATCATTGAATTATAACGACTTGCTACTTCTTGAAACTCTTCGCAGTAGAGTTTAGCTTGTTCAGTGAGTGTGTCGTGAATAGGATACGGGTTAAAGCTCTCTCGACGAACAATAATAAAATGATGTGTAACAAAGCGTTTTACAAAGTTTAAGTTTTTAATAGAGCTGGTAATCAGCTTATTATTAGGTATGTATATGGTTTTTCTAGAAAATTGATAAGTATGTATATCAATTTCATGCATGGTTGTTTTTATCCAATCAGTTTCAGCTACTTCACCAAAGTAATCACCTACTTGTATCCAATCACCGACTCTAAACGGGCGAGTTGTTACGAGGTAAAAAAAGCCTATTACACACTGAATAAACTCGCGCGTTGCAAGCACAATCGCCACAGCAAAAGCAGCAATAGAAAGTGCAAAGTTTTGAATTTCAGTAGACCACACAAATAGCAGCGATATCATCATTACAAAATTAATAAAGTGCTTAATATTGTGTGCGATGTAGCGAATATCTTTTTCTTTTTTTTCTGCGCGATTTTTAGCGAGCTTATCAACAAGCACTTTTAGTACAAATGCAATTGTGATCATTACAATTGAAAGAAGAAACGGATGCAGCAATATATCTTTAGTCATAATATCCAATTAAACGCGAGTTGATAAAAACAGACTCAGTATATTGATTTATTAAACCAATTAGCAAACTTAGCGCAAAAAAAAGTAACCAATATAAAATGGAGCGATGCTATTGAGTTGCTTCATCAGTGCAATGTTTGTGATTTTTAGCCATTCTCTTTCGGCATATGAGTACAAGCTCAATGGCTGAAATAAAAATTAGAGTATAGCCAAGTGTTTCTATTCCTTCTTCAACAATGTTTTTCACTACGCGTACATAGGCATCTCCCATTACTGAATGCCAAAATGCACCTTTGCCCATTATTCGCGAAAACGCGAGTAAAGTAACCATGCCTGATAAGCAAATTCCATAACTAGGAGTGAGGCTATAGGCTTTTAAAGCGTTAAAAATATTCCCTCTCTTTGTGATTAAATAAACAAACACGCCAGCTAAAATTGAATAGACGATACTTTGCCAAGCGCCATCAAAAAAGTATAAGTCGAGGTAGGTATCAAACTCTCTTACAAACATCATTGCCGATAACGCAGCAAGTAATACTGCCGGTATTTTGAGTTGAAAGTTAATCCGCGAAGCATAGAAAAACAAAATACAGCTTAAAAAAGTTAAAACATCTTGCATATGTTCAGTAAGAGTTTCTTCACTGTAAAGTGCGTTTTGCTGTAACTCAAACTCTTCAAGTTGAATTAAATAAGCAACACCCGCTAGGAACAGTAAGTAAATAAAAGATCGTAGTAAAAACATAAAAAACCAAGAGTATTATAAATGCGCGAGATTCTAATTGTAAAAGCGCCTTAAAGCCAAAAAAAATATAAACTTTTAGTGTTTTTATTGGTCTAAGGTGCTTGGTGTTAAAAATGATGACTATAAATTTAATTTAATGTTGAATAAAGGTTTTAGATGTAACGTTGGCTGTGAATAATATAACAAGCATTAAAAAGCCCTTACTAATTACTTAGCAAGGGCTTTTTATAATTAAGAACTTAGAGTTTAGCGCCTAGCGCATCGTTACAAATTCTTCCGAGCCAGTCGGGTGAATAGCAACAACGGCATCAAAATCAGCTTTAGTTGCGCCCATTTTCATGGCAACTGCAAAACCTTGAATCATTTCATCAACCGCAAAACCAATCCCATGTAGGCCAACTACTTTTTCGTCTGGGCCGGCACATACAAGTTTCATTTTACAAGGCTGGCGATGTTTAGTTACCGCTGTGTACATAGCCGTAAAACCAGATTGATAAATTTTAACGTTTTCTTCGCCATACTGAGAAATAGCTTCTTGCTCAGTTAAACCAATAGTACCAATCGGTGGATGACTAAATACAACAGTAGGAACTAGGCTGTAATCCATTTTTAAATCATCAGGTAGTTCTTTATTAAATAAACGCTCTGATAAAGTACGCCCTGCTTTAACTGCTACAGGTGTAAGTTCAATACCGTTTTCGATAATATCACCAACAGCATAAACGTTTTTAGCTGTGGTATTTTGAAACTCATCAACTTTTACAAAACCACTGCTGTTTACTTCTACGCCAGCTGCAGCAACGTTAATAGCATTGGTTGTTGGCTCGCGGCCAATAGCCCAAATAACTTGATCAACGTTGTGAGTTTTGCCGTTATCTAAATGAAGCGTTACTGAGCCATCGTCTTCTTTAACTAATTTATGGGGTACAGACTCTGTATGAAGAGTAGGGCCTTCAGCAGCCATAACATCAACAAGCGTATCTACAATGTACGGGTCAAAGTTACGAAGCGGAGAATGCTTACGAACAAATAAATGCGTCTCAGTACCTAAACCATGTAATACACCAGCAAGTTCTACAGCTATATAACCTGCGCCTATTACTGCAACGCGTTTAGGTTGCTCTTTTAATTCAAAAAAGCCATTAGAATCGATACCGTGCTCAGCACCTTCAATATGCGGAATGCTTGGGCGCCCACCTACTGCAATTAATATGTGATCGGCTGTGTAATGCTCGCCGTTTACTTCAACTGTTTTATTATCTACAAATTTAGCAAAGCCTTTAATTACAGTAACGCCATTGCTAGCAAGGCCACTGTCATAACCTTTATGAATTCGGCCTATGTAGGCTTCGCGGCTTTCTACTAACTTGCTCCAATCAAAGCCTTTAACTTCAACATTAAAGCCGTAATCTGGGGCGTATAAATTAATAGCTTCGGCAACCTGAGCACCGTGCCACATTACTTTTTTAGGTACGCAGCCTACGTTTACACACGTGCCGCCCATGTGTTTTGCTTCTATAAGTGCTACTTTAGCGCCACGCATTGCCGCTCTATTTGCAGAGGCAATACCACCACTGCCACCACCGATTGCAATATAATCAAAGTGTTGTGTCATTTTATGTCCTTAGGCGTTGAGTTTTATGCGCATTAGCATAACATTAAGTTTTAAAAATAAAGAGTGTTTAGGTGACCTATGTTTAGTAAAAAAACATTCGAATTTCTTGCTCAGCTTGATCAAAACAATAATAGAGACTGGTTTAACGACCATAAATCACAGTATGAGGAATACGTAAGAGAGCCCGCTTTAGATTTCATTAGGCAAATGCAAGCACCACTTGCTGAGGTTTCTAGCCATTTTGTCGCATCAGATAAAAAAGTGGGCGGTAGTTTAATGAGAATCCATAAGGATGCGCGTTTTAGTAAAGATAAAACCCCATATAAAATTAATGTAGGGATTCAATTTCGCCATTTTATGGGAAAAAACGTACACGCCCCGGGTTTTTATTTTCACTTAGCAAATGACGAATGCTTTATAGGTGCTGGTATTTGGCGACCAGAATCAAAGGCGCTTAACGCAATTAGAACCTGCATAGATGAAAACCCAAATAGCTATAAAAAAGCAATTTATAATGAGCAATTTAAATCTATTTTTGAAATGTCAGGAGAGTCGCTAAAACGCCCACCAAGAGGTTTTGAAAAAGAGCACCCCTTAATAGATGAGCTCAAGCGAAAAGACTTTATAGCCATTAGCCCACTTACTCAAAAACAAATATGCAGTAATAACCTAGTTGATACGGTACTAGAACGTTATAAAGTGGCCGACTCATTAATGGGTTATTTGTGTTTTGCTTTAGAGCAACCCTATTAAAATTAAACAACTTAGAAGCGGCTGAGTTGTTTTTTTACTTTTAGACCCAATTTAAAACGTAATGCATTAACGCAAAGAGAGTATTTATGAGCAACCCACTAATTGGCCTTGAAGGCTTACCACCATTTTCAAAAATAAAGCCTGAGTATGTAGTACCCGCACTAAAAGACGGTATTGAGCTTTGTCGTAAAGCCATTGATGACGTGTTAGCTAAAGGTTCGTACACGTGGGATGACTTAGTATTACCCCTTGAAGAAGCTGACGATAAATTATCGCGCATGTTTTCCCCTGTATCGCATTTAAATTCAGTAATGAATAACGACGAATTACGTGAAGCTTACGAGCAGTGCTTACCGTTAATATCTGAATATTCAACATTTGTAGGTCAGCATCAAGGTTTATACAACGCGTATAATACGCTTTATAACAGCGACGAATTTAAAACGCTGACTACAGCACAGCAAAAAACAATTACTAATGCGCTGCGTGATTTTAAATTATCGGGTATTGCTTTAGCGCCAGAACAACAAAAACGCTACGGCGAAATAAGCGCACGCTTATCTGAGCTTGCCTCAAAATTTGGCAACAATGTAATGGATGCGACTTTAGCGTGGCACAAGCATATTACTGATGAGAGCGACTTAGCTGGCTTGCCAGAATCAGCTCTTGCACTTGCAGCCGATACCGCAAAAAGTAAAGAATTAGATGGCTGGTTATTTACACTCGATTTTCCATCATATTTACCCATAATGGCTTACGCAGATAACCGCGAACTACGCAGGGAAACCTACACTGCGTTTTCTACGCGCGCATCAGATCAAGGCCCTAATGCTGGTGAATTTGATAACTCAGAGATTATGAGTGAGGAGCTTGCGCTTCGCCATGAACTTGCACAGTTACTAGGGTTTAACAGCTATGCTGAAAAGTCACTGGCAACTAAAATGGCCGAAACACCGGCGCAAGTATTCTCGTTTTTAGAAGACCTAGCGGCTAAATCAAAACCACAAGCAGAGCAAGAAGTGGCAGAGTTAAAAGCCTATGCTGAGCAAAAACATGGTATTTCTGAATTACAGGCATGGGATTTTGGTTACTACAGCGAAAAACTTAAGCAAGAAAAATACGCTATTTCAGATGAAGTACTGCGTCCTTACTTCCCTGCAAATAAAGTATTAAGTGGCTTATTCGAAACCGTTAACCGCTTATTTGGTATTAACGTAAAAGAAGTTACTGATTTTGATACTTATCACAAAGATGTACGTTTTTTTGAAATTGTAGATAGCAGCAATACCTTACGTGGACGTTTTTATCTCGATTTATATGCACGCGACCGTAAACGCGGTGGTGCGTGGATGGATGACTGTATGGGTCGTAAAGTACGTGCTAACGGCGAACTACAAACTCCAGTGACTTATTTAGTGTGTAATTTTAATAAAGCGGTTGGCGATAAACCTGCATTGTTTACTCATGACGAAGTGACAACCTTATTCCACGAGTTTGGTCATGGTATTCACCACATGCTTACACAAGTTGATGCTGCCCCTGTTGCGGGTATTAATGGCGTGGCGTGGGATGCGGTAGAGCTTCCTAGTCAGTTTTTAGAAAACTGGTGTTATGAAGAAGAAGCCCTGAGCTTTATTTCAGGTCATTATGAAACGGGTGAGCCGTTACCTAAAGAGTTACTTGATAAGTTACTTGCTGCTAAAAACTATAACTCAGGCGTACAAATGCTACGTCAAATTGAGTTTTCGTTATTCGACTTTAAAATCCATAACGATTACAAAGTGGGTGAGCAATGCCAAATTCAAGCAGTACTAAACGATGTACGTAGCCGTACATCAATCGTTAAACCGCCTGAGTTTAACCGTTTTCAAAATGGTTTTAGTCATATTTTTGCCGGCGGTTATAGTGCAGGTTATTACTCGTATAAATGGGCTGAAGTACTTTCTGCTGATGCATTTTCTAAATTTGAAGAAGAAGGTATTTTTAACGCTAAAACAGGGCAAGCCTTTATGCAAAACATTTTAGAAAAAGGCGGTAGCGAAGAGCCAATGGAATTATTTAAAAAGTTTCGTGGTCGTGAGCCAAATGTCGACGCGTTACTACGTCATAGCGGTATTGCTGTTTAAAAATTAATATTTAGCACAAACCAAATTAAAGCGCCTTAATGGCGCTTTTTTATTATTTTAAAATTATTATCTAATAATTTTTAGTAATTTCATCCTACCGTACTATGCTTTTAGCACACCTAATAAAATGGACTAAGGCATGGCAAAGTTGGTATTGGCAATTGATGACGACAAGTATGTTCATCATATAATTGAAGAGTCTTTAGCAGAGTTTTGTAAAATAATTCATGCAAAAGATGGCGATGAAGGATTAAGGCTAACCAATAAATACAACCCAGATATTATTTTACTCGATATTGAAATGCCAGGTATGTCAGGTTATGACGTATGTAAAACAATAAAGCAAAGTCAAAATACTCAAGATATTCCCGTTATGTTTCTCTCATCTAAAATAGAGCTAAGCGATCGGGTAAAAGGTTACAGCGTCGGCGCATCCGATTACATTACAAAACCTTTTAACGCAGAAGAGTTAATAGCGCGAATAAAGGTACTTTACGAATATAGGCAAAAATGCGCAAAACTTAAATTGGATATAGTAAAAGCGAATAAAACAGCTGAAATAGCAATGACAGAGTCGGGCGATATGGGGCGTATAATGCGCTACGTTGGACAAAGTTATCACGCTAATAACTTTCAATCGTTAAGCGAACACTTTTTTACTTTTTTTGCACCTTTAAATTTAGATGTTGTGGTTGTGTTTTGGTATCAAAGCAAAGGTATTTTTTACAGCCAGCAAAGTGGTGTTTGCCCGCTAGAGCAAGAACTGCTAGAGCAACATCGACATGCTCAACGATTTGTTGATATTGGTAGCAGTACTATTATTAATTATCCCAAAGTATCCCTTTTGATAAAAAATATGCCTGTTGATAACGATGCTTTGTACGGGCGCTACAAAGATCTTTTCCCGCATATATTAGAAGTGACCAACGAGAAGGTTGTTACCATGGAAAGAAGCGAAAGCAGTTATGAGCAGGCAGCTCAAATAAGTACAGCCCTTCAAGACATTGTTAAGCAGTTAACTACTCAAAATGTAGAGCAAAACAAAAGTACTAAAATATTTATAGAGCAGCTACATGAGCTTGACTGCGCCATTAAGCTACAACAAACACAAGCAAATCCTGCGGATCTCACCTTATATATATCTCAATTAGATCAAACGATGCAGTTATTTGTATCGGCTAATAGTGATTTAGCCTTTATCAAATATCAGCTTAAACAGGTTGCCGAAAGCCGCAATGAACTTATATCTAATTTACGCACTAAAGCGGAAGCCGCAAAGGTTAATACTAATCATCATAGCGATATAGAGCTATTTTAGTGCTTTAAAGTAAAGCGGTTGATATACTACAGGCGTATTTTATCGTCGGAGTTTATTGTGGTTATTCAGTGTGCTTTTAAAGAGTTACGTCCTTATTTAAATGAATTAGAAACACGCTTTGGTTTAGCCCAATGGGCGCAAAATTGCAGTGGCTTTAGCTTACATTACGACGATAAAGGGTTAAGCCTATTTAAAACCGACGAGCCCAAACTAGGTGCAATTAACGTTGACTTTGTAACCGGTGCCGCCGCCCATAGGCGTAAGTTTGGCGGTGGTAAAGGGCAAGCAATTGCCAAAGCGGTTGGCTTAAATAAAGGTGCAACGCCTGTTGTACTTGATGCTACCGCAGGCCTTGGGCGAGATGGCTTCGTACTTGCCTCGCTAGGGTGCAAAGTTATATTACATGAACGTCACCCGGTTGTAGCTGCACTTTTATACGATGGTTTAAAGCGAGCCTATAGCGATATTGAAATTGGTTTGTGGATGAAAGAAAATATGAGCCTAATATTTGGTTCAAGCCATACCCTACTATCGCAGTGTGAAAGCATGCCCGATGTGGTTTATTTAGATCCTATGTTCCCGCATCGCGAAAAATCAGCATTAGTTAAAAAAGAAATGCGCGTATTTCAAGAGCTAGTTGGTGCAGACAACGACGCTGACGACCTACTTGATTTTGCCTACCCACTCGCCAGTAAGCGTGTAGTAGTAAAGCGCCCCGATTACGCCCCATTTTTAAATGACAAAACCCCAAGTATGCAGATCAAAACCAAAAAGAACCGTTTTGATGTCTATGTAAAGGCGGCAATGGTTTAAACATCAAAAAAAATTGGTGTTATACCCCTAGATCTTGTCGCTGCAACCATAGTTTCATAATACAACCATACTATGACATAATTAAACCATACCGTGCTTGCAGCGACAGATCTTATGTCGCTGAAACCATAGTTTGCTTGCAGCGACAGATCTTATGTCGCTGAAACCATAGTTTGCTTGCAGCGACACTTATCGATGAAAGAATTGTTATATTGGGCTAGATCTTAGGATCTAGCCTTTTGAATCTAGGATCTTATTGCACTTTCATGTTAGAATTTGCGCAATTTTTTGGCATAGCAAAGTAGCACAGTAATGATCTTAGATGATATTCGCATTGTTTTAGTTAACACGTCACATACGGGCAATATTGGTTCGGCGGCTCGCGCCATGAAAACCATGGGTTTATCAAAACTTTATTTAGTTGATCCTGCTTGCGAAATAGACAGCCAAGCAAGTGCATTAGCTGCAGGCGCAACTGATGTTTTAGGCAATGCAGTTATTGTAGGTACCGTTGAAGAAGCTATCGCTGACTGCACATTAACGATTGGCACAAGTGCGCGTTCTCGTACGCTTTCGTGGCCAATGGTTGAACCACGTGAATGTGGTGAAAAACTCGTTGCTGAAGCGGTAAATGGCCCTGTAGCGCTAGTATTTGGTCGTGAAAACAGCGGCTTAACTAACGAAGAATTACAGCTTTGTAATTACCATGTATGTATTCCTGCTAATCCAGAATACAGCTCGCTTAATTTAGCAATGGCCGTACAAACACTTAGCTACGAAACGCGTATGGCATTTTTAAATCAACAACCTAAAAAGGTTGAAGAAGACGATGCTGTTTACCCAAGCTCAAAGCAAACAGAGCTGTTTTATGATCACCTTGAAGATACACTTTTCAAAACAGGTTTTATCATCAAACAACACCCTGGTTTAGTTATGACTAAATTACGCCGTTTGTTTAACCGAGCTCACCCTGAAGATGCCGAAATGAATATTTTACGCGGTATTCTCACCTCAATTAATAAGGCTATCCCTAAGTAACTTAGGTATAGCTATTAGTTATAAAAACCAATAGGTAAATAACTAGCTAATACTTGACTAAAATACTCAGGTAATTACAATGGCTGTAATACTTGACCAAAGAGGTCAAGTATTGAAAGTTTGTTAACTCTACAATTTAAAAAGTAAGAGTTTATAAATCAAATTTTTATCAAGTGATAATACTTGACTAATTTACTCTGGTAATTAAAATTTGCACTCTTTTGTGCAGGGGGCGTTATGAAGTTAACATCAAAAGGCAGATATGCCGTTACAGCTATGCTGGATGTTGCACTACACACAGGTGTAGGTCCTGTAGCCCTTGCTGATATTTCACAAAGACAAGAAATTTCTTTGTCTTACCTTGAACAATTATTTGCTCGTTTACGTAAAAATGGCCTAGTAAGTTCTGTTCGTGGACCTGGTGGTGGTTATTTACTAGGGCGTGAAGCGGGCGTTATCTCTGTTGGCGATATTATTAGCGCCGTAGACGAATCGGTCGATGCAACACGTTGCCAAGGTGCCGATACCGGCTGTCAGAGTGGTATGCGTTGTTTAACACATAATTTGTGGTCAGACTTAAGCGCACGCATAGAAGAGTTTTTGAATAATATTACCCTTGCTGAATTGGTGGAAAAATCAGATGTGAAAGAAATAGCATCGCGCCAAGATAACAGTATCAATAATGCAATTAAGCAGTTGGAAAACATTCAAGTAAGCTGTCAACTTTAAGGTTGACCTGCAGCGGAGAGAGAAATGAAGTTACCGATTTATTTAGATTACGCAGCGACCACGCCTGTTGATGAACGTGTTGCTAAAGAAATGATGCAGTGCCTGACAATGGACGGTAAGTTTGGTAATCCTGCGTCACGCTCACATCGTTTTGGTTGGCAAGCAGAAGAAGCTGTTGACCAAGCGCGTACAGATATTGCTGATTTAATTAATGCAGACCCACGTGAAATTGTTTTCACATCGGGTGCAACAGAATCAAATAACCTTGCTATTAAAGGTGCAGCACAGTTTTACAAGAAAAAAGGTAAGCACGTTATTACCGCTAAAACTGAGCATAAAGCTGTAATCGACACATGTCGTGAGCTTGAGCGCCAAGGTTTTGAAGTAACTTACATGGACGTTGAAGAAAACGGCCTACTTGATTTACAAAAACTTGCCGACACAATGCGTGACGACACAGTACTTGTAAGCATCATGCACGTTAATAACGAGCTAGGTGTGATTCAAGATATCGCGACTATTGGCGAAATGTGTCGCGAACGTAAAATTATGTTCCACGTAGATGCAGCGCAAAGCGCGGGCAAAGTATTAATCGACGTGCAACAGCTTAAAGTTGATTTTATGTCGTTCTCTGCACATAAAGTGTATGGCCCTAAAGGTGTTGGTGCACTTTACGTTCGTCGTAAACCACGTGCTCGCCTTGAAGCGCAAATGCACGGTGGCGGACATGAACGCGGTATGCGCTCTGGTACACTAGCAACTCACCAATTAGTGGGTATGGGTACTGCGTTTAAAATTGCTAAGCAAGATTTCGAAAAAGATCACGCACACATCAGCGCCTTACGTAATCGTTTAATCGACGGCATTATGGCTGATATGGACGAAGTATACTTTAACGGCACACAAGACCAATCAGTACCGGGTATTGTAAACATCAGCTTTAACTTTGTTGAAGGTGAGTCGTTACTTATGGCAGTAAAAGACATTGCAGTATCGTCAGGTTCAGCCTGTACATCTGCAAGCTTAGAGCCTTCTTATGTATTACGTGCACTTGGCCGTAACGACGAATTAGCACATAGCTCAATTCGTTTTAGTATTGGTCGCTTTACTACCGAAGAAGAGATTGATTACACCGTCGAATTAATGAAAAACTCTATCGGTCGCCTACGTGAGATGTCTCCACTTTGGGAGATGCATCAAGAAGGTATTGATTTAGATTCAGTTGAATGGGCTCACCACTAATAGTGTGAGCACATACCCTAGCAGGTAATGAGGATAGAATAATGGCTTATAGTGATAAAGTAATCGACCACGTAGAAAACCCACGTAACGTAGGTACTCTAGATAAGAACGATCCGTCAGTGGCAACGGGTATGGTAGGCGCACCAGCATGTGGTGACGTAATGAAACTGCAAATTAAAGTATCTGCCACTGGCGTTATTGAAGATGCAAAATTCAAAACCTACGGTTGTGGTAGCGCAATAGCTTCATCTTCACTTGTAACAGAGTGGGTTAAAGGCAAAACGCTAGACGAAGCAGCGACAATTAAAAACACTGATATCAGTGCAGAGCTTGAGTTGCCACCAGTGAAAATTCACTGTTCAATTTTAGCCGAAGACGCAATTCAAGCAGCAATTGCAGACTACAAAAGCAAACAAGCGAAGTAAGAAGAGAAACTCATGGCAGTGACATTGACAGATGCGGCAGCAAACCGCGTACAATCATTTTTAGCAAACCGTGGTAAAGGCATTGGCCTGCGAGTTGGCATTAAAACGACGGGCTGTTCAGGTCTTGCTTATGTTCTAGAGTTTGTTGATGAGCTAAACGATGACGATGAAACATTTGTGGCCAAAGGCGTTACCTTAATTGTTGACGCTAAAAGCTTAGTTTATATCGACGGCACCGAGCTCGACTACACTAAAGAAGGTTTAAATGAAGGGTTTAAATTTAATAACCCTAACCAAGCCGATGAGTGTGGCTGTGGCGAAAGCTTTACCGTTTAAGCTCAAACTTGTTTTAAGATATAAATAAGCCCTGCCAGTTAATGTAGGGCTTTGTCATTTGTGAGAAGTTATGCGTTATTTTGAGTTATTTGCAATACCGGTTGACTACAATATTGACTTAGCAATGATCAACAAGCACTACTTAGAACTTCAACGTGCTGTACACCCTGATCGTCATGCTAATGCCAGTAGTCGTGATAAATTAATGGCCGTACAAAGTACCGCTGAAATTAACGACGCATTACAAACACTTAAGCATCCGGTTAAACGTGCTGAATATATGTTGAGTGAGCTGGGCGTTGATATTCGCGCTGAGCAGCAAACACTGCAAGATCCCATGTTCTTGATGCAACAAATGGAACTGCGCGAAGAGCTTGAAGAACTTCCCTCTGCAAGTGATCCAGATATCGCTATTGCTAATTTTGAGTCGCAAATAAAGCAATTAAAAGCCCAGTATAGCAACGAATTGGCTGAGCAACTTGCAAGCAACGATGAGCAACAATATCAACACGCTGCTGACAACATTCGCAAATTAAAATTTGTATATAAGTTACAAGACGAACTTGAACGCATTGAAGACAGTTTATTTGACGATTAATTACTTGCTGCAAAGCGAGCAACACGAGTTTAAAGAGCATTATGGCATTATTGCAAATTGCTGAGCCGGGGCAGAGCGCGGCACCACATGAACACAAATTAGCCATTGGAATTGATTTAGGCACTACAAATTCATTGGTTGCAACCGTACAAAGCGGCGAAGCTCGTACTATTACTGATGAGTCAGGCGAAGCGATGTTACCCTCAGTGGTTCGTTATCAAGCTGGCGGCATTACCGTGGGTAATGATGCAATGCAAGCAGCTACACTCGATCCGGTTAATACGCTTATTTCAGTGAAGCGCTTTTTAGGTAAAACCCAAGCCGAAATAGAGCAAAGCTATGGCCAACTGCCTTATCAGTTTTGCGATGATGGTGGTGCATTGGCTATCGAAACGGCTGCGGGAAAAATCAGTCCAGTAAAAGCATCAAGTCATATTTTAGGTGCCTTAAAAGCACGTGCAGAACAAAGCTTTGGTAATCAAGATATTTTAGGCGCGGTTATCACCGTACCAGCCTATTTCGATGATGCACAACGCCAAAGCACTAAAGATGCGGCTGAACTTGCCGGTATTAATGTACTGCGCTTACTAAACGAGCCTACTGCCGCTGCCGTTGCTTACGGTTTAGATTCAGGGCAAGAAGGTATTATCGCCGTTTATGATTTAGGGGGCGGTACTTTTGATATCTCTATTCTGCGTCTTAATAAAGGCGTGTTTGAAGTGCTAGCCACCGGTGGCGATTCTAGCCTCGGCGGCGACGACTTTGACTCATTATTAGTTGATTACCTAAAACAAGAAACCGGCGTGACAAGCTTATCTCCTTCGGTATTACGCTTATTCATTAATAAAGCCAAAGCCTGTAAAGAAGCACTCAGCCAATACGAAAAAGTGAATGTTGGCCTTGAGTTTGACGATGAAAAATACATGGTTGAAGTAACGCGAGAAAAATTTAATGAGCTGGCTATGCCACTGGTTAAAAAAACGCTCCGCTCATGTCGTCGTGCAGTAAAAGATGCCGGTATTGAAAACCAAGAAGTACTACAAGTTGTGATGGTTGGCGGTTCAACCCGTATGCCATTGGTACGTACCCAAGTTGGCGAGTTTTTTGACAAACAGCCACTCACTTCAATTGACCCTGATCGTGTTGTTGCTCTGGGTGCCGCATTACAAGCAGACGTATTAATTGGTAACAAGCCAGATTCAGACATGTTACTGCTGGATGTGTTACCGTTGTCGCTAGGCCTTGAGACTATGGGTGGCTTGGTAGAAAAAATCATTCCACGCAATACCACGATTCCGGTTGCGCGTGCGCAAGAATTTACTACGTTTAAAGATGGTCAAACGGCTATGTCGTTGCATGTTTTACAAGGTGAACGTGAACTGGTTGACGATTGTCGATCGCTGGCAAAGTTCAGCTTAAAAGGTATTCCTCCTATGGCGGCGGGGGCGGCGCATATTCGCGTTACCTTTAAAGTAGACGCTGATGGTTTACTAAGCGTATCAGCCATGGAAAAATCAACCGGCGTTCAAGCAGAAATACAAGTAAAACCGTCGTTTGGTTTGTCTGACGACCAAGTTGCTAATATGCTTAAAGAGTCGATGAGTAACGCTAAAGGCGATATGCAAGCGCGTATGCTTAAAGAGCAACAAGTTGAAGCGCTTCGTGTAATAGAAGCCATGGAAGCCTCATTAGCTGCTGATGGCGATTTACTTGAGCCTGAGCAACTAGCGGCGCTAAAAGTGGAAATAAACGAACTTGCAAAAGTACGCGAGCGTGCACAAGAGCCAAGCGAAATTAAAGCAGCCATTGAAAAAATGGACAATGCGAGTAGTGATTTTGCCGCGCGTAGAATGGATGCATCAATTAAAAAAGCCTTAACAGGCCAGTCAGTAGACAATATATAAGAGAGATTAGAATGCCACAAATTGTTTTTCTTCCCCATCCGGAGTTGTGTCCTGACGGTGCTGCAATAGAAGCGCCAGCTGGCGAAACGGTACTTGATATCGCGCTTAAAAATGGCATTAGCATTCCTCATGCCTGTGAAAAATCATGTGCATGTACAACGTGTCATTTAGTGATCCGTGAAGGTTTTGACTCATTAGATGAAAGTGACGACCTAGAAGATGACATGCTAGATAAAGCTTGGGGTTTAGAGCCTGAGTCACGTTTAGGTTGCCAAGCAATCATTAGAGATGAAGACCTAGTGGTTGAAATACCTAAGTACAATCTCAATATCGTTAATGAAGAGCACTAGTTTTTAACGATGTATATATTAAAAGCCGCTGTTTGATACAGCGGCTTTTTTGTTTCAAGAAAGCATTTATAAATACGTAGCAGCGACTTTATGTCGCGTTTTTAAATATCAAACGTTTTAAGTTAAATTTTTCTAATCTCAAACTTGAACATCAAAATGATCACGTATTTTTTAGATTATATAAACGCGGGTTAAACCCGCTGCTACGAGTTCAACCCAATCCCTAAAATCTATTTCGGAGGTTTATTTTGAGTAATCTTATTTTCTCAGACTCATTTATTAACGGCGAATTTTATAAAACTGATACGCGCTTTAGCGTTAACGATCCCGCTACCGAAAAAAGTATTGTTGAAGTAAGTGATATTGACGAGCAGGGTGTAAATAGCGCAATAACCGCAGCTCAAGGGGCTTTTGTTAAGTTAAAAACGACAAATGCCACTGAGCGAAGCGAAACCTTGATGCGCTGGTATGAGCTAGTAATAAAGCACAAGCAAACACTTGCAGAGCTGATGACTAAAGAGCAAGGCAAACCACTCAAAGAATCCCTTGGTGAGATTGATTACGGTGCAGGTTTTATCAAATGGTTTGCAGAAGAAGCCAAACGTAGTTACGGAGATGTAATTCCGCCAACAGATGACTCGCATCGTTTAACTAGCTTTAAGCAGCCTGTAGGTGTTGTAGCTGGTATAACGCCGTGGAACTTCCCTATTGCTATGGTTACTCGTAAAGTAGCGCCAGCTTACGCTGCGGGCTGTAGCTTTATATTAAAACCTTCTGAGCACACACCACTTTGTGCTATCGCACTTGCTTACTTAGCTGATCAAGCTGGTTTTGTTAAAGGTGCATTTAATGTACTGGTTTCTCAAGATGCCAAAACAGTAGGCAAAATGCTGACTGATTCAGAAGTTGTGCGTAAGTTTACATTTACCGGTTCTACCGGTGTAGGTAAGCAGTTGCTATCGCAATGTGCAGACACAATTAAACGCACCTCGATGGAGCTTGGCGGTAATGCACCTTTTATTATTTTTGATAATGCTGACTTAGATGAAGCTGTTGAAGGGCTAATGGCGGCTAAATTTAGAAACAGTGGGCAGGCATGTGTTGCTGCAAACCGTATTTTTATACAGCGTAATATTCTCGACAAAGTACTGTCAAAAATCACGCCTAAGGTTGCAGCGTTAAAAGTGGCAAATGGTTTTGAAGACGATGTTGATATTGGTCCACTCATTTACCCTAAAGCCAAAGAGAAAGTACAGAAGTTAGTACAAGACGCACTCGATAAAGGCGCGACGCTGGTTGGCGATAATAGCGACTTAGGTGGCAGCTTTCAAAATCCATTAATAGTAAACAATGTCACCACAGAAATGGATATTTACCACGAAGAGGTATTTGGTCCAGTATTGACGGTTATTCCTTTTGATGAAGAAAGTGAAGTGCTTGCACTTGCTAACGATGTACCATTTGGTCTAGCAGCCTACTTTTACAGCCAAAATATTAAGCAAATTTACCGAGTTAGTGAAGGGCTTGAATTTGGTATGGTCGGCGTAAATGAAGGTGTTATATCAAACCCAGTAGCGCCATTTGGTGGTGTTAAGCAATCTGGTTTAGGCCGAGAAGGCGGTCATCAAGGGCTTGATGAGTACTTAGAAGAAAAGTACGTGTGTATTAAAATATAACGCCCGTTAAGTTTATGAGCGCGAATTTACTTCGCGCTTTTTTTATGACGTTAATATGGCAGATATATGAACTTTATCTTTTACTGTTGCTACACAAAGCACTAAATGCTACCTTTGGGCACATATTTTTTGTTAATAAAACAATACAAAAAAAAATAAAAAGTAAAAGTATTTCTATAAGTAGAAATAACCCCGTGTGTAAATGCCACCGTCAGGTGGCATTTTTTTGTTTGAATAGTCATAGACTGTAATAAGCACATTTTGAATAAAGATATTACTTTATAGGTGCTAACTTATAGGTGTGTAACCAGGTAAGTTATCAAAATCTACCTCATCTAGCTGCTCTGGGTTAGCATATTCGTTGATATAATTTTTATAGACTTCTGACTCAATAAAAATAGCAAAAATATCAGGATCAAGGTGATTATTACTAACCATGTTCCCTAGAATATTCAAACATTCACTTACCGGTTTTGCTTTTTTATAGGGCCTGTCTACGGCAGAGAGTGCTTCAAAAATATCCGTAATAGCCATTAACCTTGCAGGCACCGACATTTGTTCTTTGGTTAAACCTCTTGGGTAACCAGTACCGTCAAGTTTTTCATGATGACCTAATGCATATTCAGCTACATTACTAAGATGTTTAGGGAACGGCAAAATATCTAATATATTTTTAGTTATATCCATATGGCGTTTCATGATTTCGCGCTCACCTTGGGTAAGTGTGCCGCGTCGTATCATGAGGTTTTCTACTTCATCATCAGTCAGTAGAGGTGTTTCTTCGCCGTTTATTTTAAGCGAATACTGTTTTGATATTCTCAGTATATGGGCTTGTTCTTCTTCGCCCAAAAACTCACCGCCAATATTCACCCGCTGTAATAATGCACGGTCGAGGGCTAGTTGTTTAAGCTCAGTTTCAAGCAATCGTTCAAATTGTAAAACCTCAACCGACTTGTTCTGTTTTATTGCTGAAATAATTTGCTGCTGATAAGAGAGTTCTAAATCTCGACTAATTATTTCAAACTTAGCATCAATAAACTCTATGCGATCGAAAATAGTCTCTAACTTGGTCGACTTTTCCATAATATGATCAGGAGTAGCAATTTTCCCACAGTCATGTAGCCATCCCGCAACACTTAGTTCATGGCGATCCTCTGGGCTCATTATAAAATCTGCTAGTGGACCTTTATCTATTTTATGCACTGCATCAGCAAGCATTAACGTCAGTGCTGGTACCCGCTTACAGTGGCCGCCCGTGTGAGGAGACTTTTCATCTATTGCCATTGCGATAGCTTCGGCAAACGTTGAAAAAAGCACTTCCATATCTTTAACTAAAGTAGAGTTAGTTAGTGAAATAGCGCCTAAAGAGGCAAAAGATCGAATCAGAGTGACGAGCTCTTCACTAAAAGGAATGTTTTTATTTTGCGCATCTTTTACATTTATAAGCTGGATTACACCAATAATGTCATCTTCATGATCTTTTAAAGGAATTGTTAGCATGGACTCAGAACGATAACCCGTGCGAGCATCCATTTTGCGTGCAGCGCTCATATCAAAAGGCAAGGCATCATACACGTCAGGAATATTTATTACTTCCCCTGTATTAACAGAATGCGCAACAATAGCGGTGTCATTTGGTTTGCCATCAATAAAAAGCTCTATATTAGGAAAATCAACAGGACCACCTAATGTGCCGCCTAAATAAAGATTCAATGATTTGTTTATTACTGTTTCAAACTTTAGTTGTTTGTTTGAGGTAATAGAGTAAATGCTGCCAGCATCAGAATTTGCTATCGACATTACAACTTGCAGTATTTCATCAAGTAACTTAGACGAGTTTTTTTCGGTTGTTAGTCTAATGCTAATATCGATAAAGTGTTGAAGATTTGTTTTGTCTTTAATGTGCTGTCGCATATGTTTACTACTTTTGAGTATGTTTAAAGGCACCATTCCAATCCTTAGCTAGTGTTTGCAAATCAGTGCCCTTAATACGTTCAATAAAAATGGCATAAATGTTGGGGCTAAATACGGTTGTACTGTGTAGTTCTTTAAATAAGCTAAGTGCTTGTGGCCAGTTTTTATTATAAAAAAGCGTTATGGCCTGCTGCGACTTTTTAACTTCATTTAACTGCTCTTCATCGAGCTTATCTGTAAAGTTTATAGGTTCAAACAACTGTACAGCAGCTGTTTTACCAACAACTTGCACTTTATCTATTAGACGAAATGAAATATGAGGGCATTCCTTCATCGTTTCTTCTGTAACAAGAATAGCTACGCCATAAAATTTGGTCAAGCTTTCTACTCTAGCACCTAAATTAACAGTATCACCAAGAACTGTATAGGCTTTACGGTAAACCGAACCCATATCACCTACATTCATGTCGCCAGTACTTAAACCGATACCTATTTTTATTGCAGGCTGGTTGTTTTCTGCAAATAACTGATTTATTTTCGTTAACCCGTGGATCATAGACATTGCGGCTTCAACACCATGGCGAGCGTGATTTTCATCTTTTAGTGGGGCATTCCAAAATGCCATCACCATATCGCCTACGTACTTATCAATAGTTCCGTGATGATCAAATATGATTTTGGTAATAGCCGTAAGATATTCGTTTAAATATTCACTTAACTGATGAGGGGTCATACTTTCTGATAGTGAAGTGAAACTACGAATGTCGGCAAACAACACAGTCATATTTTTTCGCTCACTTTTTTGAGATAAACTTTTACCTTGCAGTATCATTTGGTTTATACGCTCAGGAGGAACATATTGGTCAAACATAGATTTTATTTTTCGGCTGTGTTTCATTTCAGCGATAGAGCCTACAATGATGTAATAACCGGCTAATATAATGATGAGTAAAAGAGGCATTAATAAAGGTAAACTAATTTTTTGTACTGACCATAAATAAACGTTTGAAAATATAACGACACTTGTGACTATAAGAGACAAAATAATAATAAAACGTGCGCTCTTACCGTGGCTAAAAAACGATAATACGCCACCAGTTAATGCAATGATGAGTAAGCTTGCCCCCAGTGACCAATTAGGTTTAGATGGAAGTAGTTCTGGGTGCATTAATCCTTCAAATATGTTGGCATGTACCTCAACACCAGGGTACTGCAAACCAACCGGTGTTGATCTTAAATCAGCGAGCCCAATTGCCGATGTGCCAATAAACGCTACAGTGCCTTCTAATTCCTCTGAGCCAATTCGCTGAGTCAAAATATCGGTAGCCGAATAATAAGGAAAGCTATGCGCACGGCCTTTGTAAGGAATTAATACTTGCCCATACTCATCAGTTTGAATCCACTTATCTTGAAACTTTATACCTTCGAATAAGGTTATACCATCTAACATATTGGAACGGGTTTCTATGTTTTCAGCAAGGGTATACAGCCGAGCAACTTCAAGTGCTAAAGAAGGGTAGAGTGTATCGCCAACTCGATTTACAAGAGCTGCTTTACGTATAAAACCATCTTCATCGCTATGTGCATTGATAAAACCGGTACCCGTTGTCGCATTTTGTAACTGAGGAATATTTACAATAGCACCAGGAAACTGGTTTATTTGTGAATTAGTATGATCTGCATTTGCCCATACAACACTGCTTTTAGCTGGCAAGTTTTGATTTGTGAGTTGTTCATCAATTAATAAAAAACCAAGAACAGTATCATTTTTAGATAATGCGCTTGCTAGCTTTGAGTCTGCATCGACTTGTTTAGTAATTTCAGCAAAGGGGATGGTGTACTTTTTTGATAAATCAGGAATCTCAGACATAATTTTTGTAACAGGGTTTTCTTCCTGTTCAGAAAAAAATATATCGAATGCAATAACAATAACACCTGCATCGCTAAGCTTTGTAACAAGGTCGGCTAATTTTGAGCGACTCCAAGGAAAGCGTCCTTGTTCTTGCATGCTCTTTTCATCGATATCAATTATTACAACGGTTTCATCGATGCGCCTAGGCGTCTCTGAAAGCGTCAGTAATAACCGAGAGTCGTATATTATGCCTTCTACACGGTTAACTAACTTTGCAAGCGACCCAGTTGAAAATAACTCTATTGATGCAATTAATAATGTAATAACAGCGCCAATAAAAAAGTGCTTTGAGGTAATGGGTTTTAAGAAGCTAATGAGTAACGCTCCTTGATAGACTAAAAATCAAAAACTCGTCCTTCTCGGCCGCATTCTATTTTTACCTGTTGAGCGTACTGCGTGTGTAAATACTTTTCTATAGCGACTAACTGTTCATCGGTTCTTGATGGATCGTGGCTAATAATAATCACATTTTTAATACTCGCTTTTATAGCAAGCTCAGCAACCTGATCTATGGTGCTATGACCCCAACCATGCTTAAGAGGCAAGTCTGCATCTATAAATTGAGCATCGTGAATTAGTAAATCAGCGCCTTCAATAAAATTACTCCATTCGCAAATACTTGTGTTTAGCTTATCTGGTGGGTTTAGCTCATTGTCGGTAACGTAAGCTATCTTTTTTTCATCTGCTTTAATGCAATAAGCAGTACCGCCACCAGGGTGATTCAGTGGAGCAGTAGAAACCAAAAAACCGTTAAGTGTAAATTGCTTTTGAGACGATAAATCAGTATTAAGCGTAATATTGGCAGGTAAATCCTGATAACACACAGGAAAGTACGAACCACTCATTTGCTTTAATATGGCATCTTGGCTTTTTTTATCATCAACGTTGCCAGCTACAATGGTTATATTGCGGTTGGGCTGGTAGATAGGTTTAAAAAAAGGAAACCCTTGAATATGATCCCAATGATTGTGCGTTAGCAAAATATTGATAGGACTTTGTGTTTCTAGTAAACGTGTACCGAGTTCTACAATACCGGTACCAGAGTCTAAAATAAGATCTTTACCGTTGTTTTGTTCAATGTACACACATGAGGTATTTCCCCCAAAAATGTGTGTATTACTTCCAGCTGAAGGCATCGAGCCTCTAACACCAAAAAATTCAACTTTCATAATTTAAGGCTAAGCTCCATCTGCTTCAAAATTGAATTTAGAAATACTAACATTGTTAGAGTTAGTGTCATTACAGGTGCTACTTACAACAACTTGGGTATCATTTTGCAGGATGATTGAAGTAAACACATGTGTACTGACACATTGGCTTGCTTCATAAAAGCCGGCACCACTGGCTCCAAACGTATTATCCAAAGTACCGTCAGTTAAAATGCGCGCTAACATGCCTTTATTGTTAGCCTTGCCTGCTAAAATAAGTTGATTGCTGCTATCTAGCGCTGCACCACTTAGCTCAGTGTTACCGGTTGAGGCCAAAGTATATTCACCGACACCATTTGCGGCAAAGCTAGTATCAAGCGTACCCGTAACAAGCAACCTAATAACATTGGCTTTATTTGGCGAATCAATAAGGTTTGCTATTAAATATAACTTACCCGTTGTGTCAGTTAAAATCTGCACTATTTTATTGTCGGTATCTGTAGTTTCTTGACCTACATATTTAAAGATTTCAGTACCGTTTGAGCTCAACTTCAATGCGATTAGCTTTGAAGTGCCACTTAATACAGACTTACCACCAATGAAAATATCTGCATTGTCGGTATGTACGCGGTTATAGTACTCAAAAGCTGAGCCTATGATACTTCCGCCAGTGCCAAAGTTAGGCTCAAGGGTGCCTTCTGGAGTCAACATTATAACGATTGGGCTAGGAGTACCACTTGTTACTATTGACCCGACAGTAATAATGTTACCGCTGTTATCAAGTGCAATATCTGTCAGGTTTACCAATTCTGCGCCACTGACAGAGGTTGTGTATACACCGTCTGTTGCAAATGAAGTGTCTAAATTACCAGACTGTTCAACTTTAGCTATAAAGCCCTCTTCACCGTCAGTTTTGCTTTTAGATCCCACAATAAATAAGCTTCCGCTATTGTGTTCAACCAACGCTATATTAGATGCGCTTAAATCTATGGCAATTTCTTTATGGCCACTTTCGCTAAAGCTAGTATCGATATCACCTGCACTCGTAAAGCGTGTTAATACTAACTTAGTAATTGAGTCCGATTTAGCCGTTGATGCAAGAATGTACTTACCGGCATGAGGGTCATTGCTAAGTTGTAAAACGTGCATTGATTGATCGTCAGATTCTGCGCTTATAGTATCAAAAGCAAGATAACCAACGTCTGCAAAGTTGGTAAATAATGTGGCTTGCTCGTCAACTGCAGCAACAAATGGTTTGGTGGTTGAGTCGTCAACAACACCCGATATCCATACAGTATCATTAGCATCTATAGTTGCTGATTTGGCAAATTGTTTTCCATTGATATCTGAAATGATATTAATACCTGATGCACCATAAGTACTATCAAGTGAGCCGTCTGAAGTTAAAATACGGGCAGAAAATAACTTTTCGTTAGCTGAAACACCGGTAGTGCCAGATAAAGTAATTCCATTTTTAATTGGCTCGTATTTTACGCCTGTTACGTTCGCGCCACCATTACCTGCACCACCGTTACCATCAATATCGTAAATAGCAGTACCTGCATCACCAAAACTCGTTATAAGAGTACCCGTTTTATCAATAGCCAAAACCACGGCTTCTTTTTCACCACTGTTACGAGTTATGTAACCACCTGCAAAAGCTGTAAATTCGGTGTTTTTAGCGCCGCCAATTGCAAATAGTTCGTCATCTTTATTATTCTTGGACAAGTCGAGCGATAATGCTGCGCTACCATTAAAGCTTCCATTGTTTTCACCATCAGAAATTAAATAACGAATAAGTACGTCTTTATCACCAGTTGCACTTGTGACACTGCCAACAACCATAAGATCAGAGCTATTAAAGTTTTTAATAGCAAACGCTTCGTCATCTCTACTAGCGCCGCTCACATCGACAATTTTAGGGCTTCCGGCTTCATAAGCGAGCGTAGATATGTCGTATTTTATCCATAAGCTATCGTTGTCGTTACCATTAAATGACTTACCAACAGCCTGAATTTTATTGTCGCTAAATTCAAGGTCATTAATCACGAGGGTGCTTGCTAATGCGGTACAGTGAATACCTGAATTATTATCTCCAGAGTTATTACTTAATACGCCAGCGGTATTCATTTTCAACAAACATGCTTCGGTATTTGTGCCATCAAAACTAGTGTAAGCAACAAAGAGGCTTGTACCATCAGAGATGATAGCTGTTGCTTGTTCATCATTTTCTAAATCTAATACTTTAACGCCATCACCATTAAATGCTGTATTTATCACACCACTCGTTGTATACGATGCAATAACAATATCTTTGTCGCTGTTATTACTAAAACCTACAAAGTAAAGGTTATTATTTAGCTCAATACTGTCATTAAATTCACCGCTTGAAAAAACTCCAGAAAGCTCAAGTTCACCTGTTATAGGGCGACCAAATGTTTCATCTTCAACAGGAACTAGGGGCTCCATATCATCAGTGATATCAATTATTATATTAATAGGAGTTGTTTCGTTAGGCGTACCGTCGTCAGTAATAGCTAGGCTCAATATGTACTGAGGAGTTGTTTCAAAATCAAACGGGCTTTCACCTTTTACAGTTAATAAGCCAGAATCATTATTTATTTCGAATATGGGGGCACCACTGAGTATGGTGTAACTTAAATTTTGGTTCTCAATGTCTGAGGCACTAACAGACCCAATAGTGTCGCCATCGGTTGCGTTTTCGCTAATATTAAAACCTTGGTTTGACGCAACTGGAGCATCGTTAATAGGAGCAATCGTAATTGACAAACTACCAGTATCTGTAGCGTTATTCCCATCATCAACAGTATAACTGACAACAACAATACCGTTGGTATTTGCAGCCGGTGTGTACTGTAGTTTGTTATCAACAACGGATACTGAACCGCTATCGGCTGACGCTGCTGTTATGCTTAGGTTATCGCCATCAGAGTCAGTATCATTTGCTAATACGTTTATCAGTATTGGTGCAGCATCTTCAGCCATGGTCGCGGTATCGTTATTGGCAACAGGCGCATCGTTTACTGCAGTTATCGTAATAGTGAGTGTAGCAGTGTTCGTTCCACCATTATTATCACTAACAGTATAAGTTATAGTGGCGAGTCCATTTTCATTCGGTGCAGGGGTGTATTGAATTTGATTGCCAACTACTGAGACTGAGCCAATATCGGCTGATGCTGCACTGATCGCCAGGCTGTCGCCATCTTCATCAGAGTCATTGGCTAATACGTTTATCAGTATTGGCGCTGCATCTTCAGCCATAGTTGCAGTATCGTTATTAGTCACTGGTGCATCATTCACGGCAGTTATTGTAATAGCGACTGTGGCTGTATTGGTTCCACCATTATTATCACTTACAGTATAAGTTACCGTGGCGAGTCCATTGGTATTCGCAGCTGGGGTATATTGAATTTGATTGCCAACTACTGAGGCTGAGCCAATATCAGCTGAGGCAGCACTGATCGTCAGGCTGTCGCCATCCTCATCTGAGTCATTGGCTAATACGTTTATCAGTATTGGCGCTGCATCTTCCGCCATAGTTGCCGTGTCAGCATTTGCTATTGGAGCATCATTTACAGGTGTAATAGTGATAGTTAACGTTGCTGTACTGGCGCCGCCGTTGCTATCGCTTACAGTATAAGTAACTGTTGCGAAGCCGTTGTCGTCGGCTGCCGGTGTATATTGAATTTGATTGCCAAGCACTGATACAGAGCCAATATCAGCTGATGCTGCGCTTATGGCAAGGCTGTCGCCATCCACGTCTGAGTCATTGGCTAATACGTTTATCAGTATTGGCGCTGCATCTTCCGCCATAGTTGCCGTGTCAGCATTTGCTATTGGAGCATCATTTACAGGTGTAATAGTGATAGTTAACGTTGCTGTACTGGCGCCGCCATTGCTATCACTAACATTATAAGTAACTGTTGCTAAGCCGTTGTCGTCGGCTGCCGGTATATATTGAATTTGATTGCCAACCACTGATACAGAGCCAATATTAGCTGATGCTGTGCTCATGGTAAGGCTGTCGCCATCCACGTCTGAGTCATTGGCTAATACGTTTATTAGTATTGGCGCTGCATCTTCATCTATTGTAGCTGAGTCTGCGTTTGCTATTGGAGCATCGTTTACGGGAATAATAGTAATTGTTAAGTTAGTAGTTGCAGTACCGCCGTTACCATCACTTATTGTGTAGTTAATAATTGCGGTTCCATTTGTATTCGGAGCAGGCGTATATTGGATTTTATTATCAACAACAGATGCAGAACCTCTATCTGCAGTAGCGGCTGTTATCACAAGAGTATCGCCGTCAATGTCGGAGTCGTTAGCTAATACGTTAACTAATAACGCAGGAGCATCTTCGTTCATCGTTGCTGAGTCAGCATTTGCAGTAGGGGCATCATTAACGGGTGTAACAGTAATCGTCACACTTGCTGTTCTGTCGTTTATACCTTCATTACCAGTGCTATAACCATCAGTAATGGTATAAGTTAGTACTATTTCACCTGAAAAATTTGCTGGTGGAGTAAACTGTATTTTTCCGGCGACAATAGTCGCTTCACCAGCAGTATTTTCTATATTAGAAATACTTATTGTATCGCCATCTGCATCAGTGTCGTTAGCTAGCACATCTAAAAAAGAGGCAGAGCTGTCTTCGTCTAACGTATATTGATCGTCATTGGCTTCTGGAAAAGTATTAACGCCGCTTTCACTTAAGGTTACTTGAGCTGTTGCAGTTAAACCTTGCTCATTTGAAATTGAATAGGTAAAGCTATCTACACCAATAAAACCTAAGTCTGGCTGATAGGTAAACGAGCCATCAGCATTTAATGTTAGTTCGCCATTTTGAGTTGTATTAATTGCCGTGGTATTAACCGATAAATCACCAGCCTCAATATTAAAGTCGTTAATTAACAAGCCATTTTGTACTGTTACTTCAAATAGTTTATTTTTGCTAAATTGATAGGCATCATTTTGTGCAACAGGGTTATCGGGTTCGCTGTTTATTACTAAAGTTACTGTGGCTGTAGAGGTTGCACCTAATGAGTCTATAGCTTGATATTGAAATTGATCAACACCATTAAAATTAGCATCCGGCACATAACTAAAGCTGCCATCAGTTGCTAATAATAGTTGGCCATGTGTGGGTGCCACCATAAACGTTTCATCAACTGAAAAACTGTCATTATTTGGGTCAGTATCGTTACTAAGCACACCATTGGCTGCTGTAACCACAAGTGTTTCATCTTCGCTTAAACTATAGCTATCATTGTTTGTTACAGGGGCTACGTTAGTGTTTGAACTTACAATGGTTACATTTGCAATAGCCTGAGCACCTTGTGCATCAACAACTCTGTACTGAAAACTGTCTTGGCCTTGCATATTTTGCTCGCCTTGGTATTCAAAGCCACCATTATCAAAAAGGGTTAATTGTCCTCTTGTTGGTTCGCTAACCGGCGTTGTATCAACAGTTAAGTCATCTAAGTCTATATCGCTATCGTTTATAAGTAAGCCTGGCGATAGGACAACTAAGGTTCCATTGTTTGTAACGCTGTAAGTATTATCAAGCGCAATAGGAGCGTCGTTAACAGCTAAAATGGTTATCTCTACAACTGCGGTGTCTGTCATACCTAGCTCGTTAGCAACTTGATAGCTAAAGGCATCTTCACCATTAAAGTTTGCAATAGGGATATAAGTAAAATCCCCATTTTCATTTATATTAAGAGTGCCATGCTGCGGTAGAATTAATGCATCTGCATTTACACGTAAATCGCCACTGTATTGATTCGTATCATTCGTTAGTACGTTACCTTGCAGAGTTTGATCTTCACTTATCTGAAACTGATCGGCATTTGCCTCTGGTGCAAATGCAAGCTCTCCACCCACTGGCGCTATGTTTATTATATTAGCAAAACCACTTTCACCACTGCCATCAACACCGGTAATAAGTACTTGGTAACTTTTATTAGTAAGTGACTCGGTAATGCTTAATGCAGTATCTTGAATACTTAAAAATTGTTGCCCATTCTCTAATTCATTAATATTAGTAGATGAGACTCCAGCTTGAGTTGCAATATAAACGTTGTAACGATTAAGTTCGGGGTTGGCTTGCCACGAAAGATTAATATTATCTTCGTCTCGTTGTGCTGTAACACCTTCAATTTGATATGGTTGCCAGTTAAAAGTGATTGCATCAGCAAGTGCTTGATTATTTAAAGTGTCAGTTATCCATATTTCAAGACGTATTTCCCCTGGAGTTACGCCATAAAGCGCAGGACTGAGGCCTATAATTGACTTTTCGTAGTCAACACCACAATCAGAAGAACAAAGTGATATGCTTTTATTAACGCTAGGGAGTACTAAATTAACTTCAGCAATGCCATCAGTATCCGAAGCTTCAAGTAAAAAAGAAACATTACCTTGTACGGTGTCGTTTGTTTGTGGAAAAACAATATTAGCGCGAGTATTAGCTAAACTTGCTCCAACAACTCCTCTACTTGAAGTGACAGCACCTAAAACTTTTGTACTCTTGGTTTGATTACTCGCTATAACACCAGCCAAATTTATATAGCTAGTCACCGTTGGCGGTATTACTTCAGCTGTAGGTGATTTTATAGCTTCTTGAGAAGGGCTTTCTTCTGAACCTCCACAAGCACTTAACAAAAACACCATAGAACCAAGCAAAAATATATTTTTTGCTGTCATTTTAAATACTCCATAATAAAAGCTTTGTATCCAATGTGTTTATGGTTCTAATTTAAAAGAACCGCTAGCATTTACATCAGGATTATTTATTTCGTTAAGATTAAAGTTGCCAGTAATGTTGTCTAGGTCATTCAAAAATATTGCATCAACATCGCCCTCGGCTTTATTGTTACCATGGGATGCAAATGTAACGGCCAGCTCAAGTTCGCTTAAATTTATTAAGCCGCTGTAGGCTGCATACCAATTTCCGCCGGCATCATTAAAACTAATTTCGCCATCAGGCACTGTGCCATTATCAAAATCAACGGCCATAGTCATAGCAAAGTCAGTAACAGCACCTACACTCGAATTTACATTAAAGCTTGATGCTTCATAGTTAAATACACCTTGGCGCTGAGCTATCTGATCAACTAAAGACGCGCTGCTAACTGTTTGAAATTGTTGTTCAGAATATACATCCATAGCATCTGCATCTGTTTCAAAGGCATTTACTTCAACTTCAGTTGCAGCTACTTGCTCAGTTTCTTCTTCGTTGTCATCTTTAGGATCGATCGTTACAATATTTTGATCAAACACACGTGCCGCACGCGTCGTTTTTAATACTTCACCAGTGGCTGTAATTTGCGCAAACGAAAATGCTTCGTTATCACCCAAAGAAACTACGCTACTATTTTCTAACGTTAAATCTATTGCGCCATCCCATACAGCTAAAAATACATTGCCT
Source organism: Pseudoalteromonas sp. APC 3691 (assembly GCF_030408135.1). Lineage (NCBI taxonomy): Bacteria > Pseudomonadati > Pseudomonadota > Gammaproteobacteria > Alteromonadales > Pseudoalteromonadaceae > Pseudoalteromonas > Pseudoalteromonas sp. APC 3691. The sequence continues at coordinate 58,864 of NZ_JASDCB010000001.1, forward strand.
TCAACGAGCTGAACTTCAAAATGTGTTCCACGTATACCAATAGAGCCCACGGGAGTTTTTACACTATAAGAGCCGCCATTTTTTTTAATCACACCTGAAATAGAGCGCAAACCGCCTTTAAGTAACTCAATGGACGCGGAGCCTTGTTGGGTATTAGCATCAAATTCGTAGTTAGCAATATTTAGTTCTGAATTTTCTTTTAAAGCGATTAAACCACCATCCGACATCGAAAACTGCGCTTTACTTTTCTCTCCAGTCGTAATGCGATCTACACCAAAAACGGTATCTCTGCGCTGCAACTGTCGTTGTTGTTCAGAGCTTCCATCAACCGCAAGTACTGAGCCTCGCGCTAAAATAGTTTTACCAGCAGGATCATTTGCTTGCGTATAAAAACTTACACACAGTAAAGTGGTAATTACAGGGAGTAAATGTTTCATAAATACCTTAAATTAAAATGAGTAAGAAGCGCTTAAATTGATATCTAAACGGTCATATTCGAATAAAGAAATATTACTGGATTTATCTTGATAGTTTGCAGCCAACTGTATTGCTAAATCACGATTAACTAAATAGCGAACAGTAGTCGAAAGCATAAAGAGGTTATCGGCACGTTCTTGTAAAAATAAAGGGTGATCTTCTTTATAATTAATCCATTGGTATCCAGCAAGAGACAACAACTGCCAATGTTGAGCCAGCTGAGTGTTTGCTTGGTAGTACAAGCTAGTAATATTTCGGCTATTAAATTCGCCTTCAGTAATATCGGCTTTTTCGTTTTTGGCGTTAACGCTTAAACTTTGAAACCATTGATTAGTTGCATAGCTAGCACCTGCATTTAATGTATAAAACGAATTATCGAGCTTTTCATCAAACCTATTATTCAAAACACCAGCAGTCGCAGAGCTAAATAAATTAACTTGTTTATTTAGCGTAAAATTAGCTCCGGCCGTTAAAGCTGATTCAGTACGATAAAGTTCACCGTCAAGCATCAACGGAGTGGTAGCAACTCGTGCAAACCAACTTATGTCATTTTGTTTATATTGATAGGCGGCATTCATGTGCGCATTTAAACGATCGTATTGACTGAGTTCTTCAAACTTGTACCACCCGGTATCAATACTTAAAGTGATTAAGCTTTTTTGGTCAATAGGGTGAGAGTACTTTCCTCTGTAATTAAGTCGTGCATAGTTGTCTTGCGTACTTTTACTTTCTGGCGATAACAAAAACTCACCAATATTAGGAATTATAATCGTATTTTCTGCAGTACCTGCGTTTACGTTGCCATCTACGCCAAGGGCAAGCTCAATATTTTGTTTATAAGAGCGTCCAGCCTCTTGTTGCTTAAGTGCAGCAGTTTCTAGCAATGACTGTGCAGAAGACTTTATATTATTAGGTGTGTCAGGTGAGTTAATTAGTATTAAAGCTTGAGTATCGGCAGCAGGTAAATTATTAACTGTTAAATAAGCACGAACTAAGTACAAGCGAGCTTCATACCATCTAGGATTATTTTCAACCACGCGTTCAAAGGCAAATACAGCTGGCGCCGCATGCCCTGTTTTAAGTGCACTGACCCCTAATAAAAAGTCGTATACGGGTTCGCCCAGGTACTGGTATTCGCTATTACTTTTTTGATAAGCCTGAGTGTATTTTTTTTCAGAAACTAATTTTTGAAGCTCAATCAATAACTTATTGAATTCATCATTGCTTTGAGCCAATGAGTTAAAGCTCATTACAGCTAAACAACTACACAGTAAATTTCCTAAAACCTGTTTAATCATGCTTAATTTTATATCCCAGTAGAAGTTTGATGTTTTGTAAAAAGTGATGCCAACATTAGAAACCTACCACTTTTTGTAGCTAAGTATAGTTAATACAGTCACATTAGTTAATTAATTGTAGATAAGTAACGAGTTATACCAATCCGCGATAATACTTAATCATTTTGCGGGGCTAAACGTGTCGCTACCTGTGTTAGAAAATTCTCATTTACGACTGCATAGATGCAGAAGGTAGAGCAATGCAGGAGCAATTGCCGAGAACAACTAAATAGCGAATTTTTTGCCAAGCTATCAACATGTTTTTCCATCCTCAAAATAGATCACTTAATTAAGCGAATTGGTATAAATACTTGTTTATTACATATTATTACTAATTAGGGCGTGTTGATCTTTGTGGATTGAAATTTTTTAATCTAGGGATGATTTAATCGCTGCGCGAGATTTGTAAATTAGTGGGTTTAACTAGAGTATTAATAATTATGTTGCAAGGCTAATATAGTAAGAGTTTTTAGAATTTATATAATAGAATAATTAATAGGGTATAAATATGAGGCTTTCTAGGAAAGAAGTGGGGCGATTGACGGGGCTTGAACCCGCGACAACCGGAATCACAATCCGGGGCTCTACCAACTGAGCTACAACCGCCACTACACACACCTTGTTTGGTGTGGCGCGCATAATACATAAAATAATAATTGTTGTGAAGCCCAAAAGTGAAATAAATTAAAATAATTTAAATCAGGCAAATATAATTAGTATTTAGTCGTTAATATTTTTTCAAAGTAGGCTATGTTTTATCGCATAAATGCCTCTAAAAAATAGAATATACTTGCATTTAATAGTATTAATTCATTATTTCATGAGAGTAAATTGTAAATTAATGTATAATAATGCCCGAAAACGCTTAATAAAAAACATTTGGAGTAAATATGGATTCAGTACTTAATTGGCTTAACGATAATTCAGGCCTAATTTTACACTACGGTATACAAGCTGTTGTTGCGCTTGTTATCTTTTTACTTGGTAGTCGTGTTGCTAAGTTTTGTTCTAACTTAACTGAAAAAGGTTTTGCTAAAAAGAAAGTAGATAAAGCTGTCGCTTCATTTGTTTCAAGTATTGTGTACACACTTGTATTTGCTGTAACTATTTTAATGGCACTTTCGCAAATTGGCATTGAAACAACTTCGTTCATTGCTATTTTAGGTGCTGCCGGTTTAGCTGTTGGTTTAGCATTACAAGGTTCATTATCTAACTTCGCATCAGGCGTACTAATTATTTTACTTCGTCCATTTAAGTCTGGTGACTTTGTTGAAGCAGGTAATAAAATGGGTACGGTTAAAAAAATCGAAATATTCTCAACTGAACTACGTACTCCAGATAACAAAGTAATTATCGTACCAAACTCTCAAATAATGTCTGGTGCTATTACTAACTTCTCACGAGAGTCTACTCGTCGTATCGATTTAGTTATTGGTGTTGGCTACGATGCTGATTTACGTCACGCAAAAGAAGTATTAAAATCTGTATTAGATGCAGAAACACGCATACTTAAAGATCCAGCTTACAATGTATCTGTAAATGAGTTAGGCGATTCAAGTGTTAACTTTATTGTTCGTCCTTGGGTTAACGCTGCTGATTATTGGCCTACTTACTGGTCATTAATGGAAAATATTAAAATCGCATTAGATGATGCAAATATTACTATCCCATTTCCACAAATGGATGTTCACTTTCACAAGCAAGACTAATTTTAAATAGTTATTTAATTAAAGTTATCTTTAATTGTTATAGTGCTAAAGAGCTATTAAACATAAAATTTTCATGCGGTATTTGCTGCATGAAAATTTTTTACATTATTACTTAGCTGTTTAGCTTGCTCTAACAAGTAATGCTTTAATAAAATAGATGTACATTTATACAAAGGTTATTTTTTAATGAAATTAAAGCTTTTATCAGTTTTAGTTGCGGCTTCTGCTGCAACAAACGCATTTGCTGCAGACGCAGAACAAAGAACATGGGAAGTTACCAGTGAATTAGGTGCTATTGTCACAAGTGGTAATACAGAAACGACCACACTTAAAGGTGGCATCAAAGTTCAGCACAATCTTGAACACTGGAACAACGAATACAAGCTAGACGGCATCTACAAAGAAGATGAAGTTGAAGATGCAAATGGTGACAAAAACAAGCAGCGCACTAACGAAAAGTATTCAATTTCTGCACAAGGTAATTACAAATTAAATGAAGATCATTCTCATTTATTCATTTATGGTTCACACGTTTCAGATTATTTTGGAGCGTATAGAAGTGAGTCAGTAATTTCTGCAGGTTACGGTTTACGTTTATTAAACGAAAAAACTATGTGGTTAAGTGCTGAAATTGGTCCTGGTTATAAATACTTTGAATACCCAGATGACAGCACTGAAGTTGATGACAACGGTAACTCTCTTGCTGGTGAATTTGAAGGCGAAGTAATTGCCTTAGGTAAGTTAGATTACAACTGGCAAATTTCTGAGAATGCACGTTTTACTCAATTAGTTGCTGTTGAGTACGGTGATACAAACACTAAAACTCGTTCTGAAACTGCATTACTTGCAAAAATAAACGGCTCGTTACAAATGAAAGTCGCTTTTAATGTCACTAACAACTCAGATGTTGCTGACGACAAAGAAAGCACTGACACTGAAACGTCATTCACGTTGGTTTACAGTTTTTAACCAATGTAGTTAAGTTAATTACACTAAAGTGACAAAAGGGACGAAAGTCCCTTTTTTATTTGCTTAAAATTAAGGTATTATAGCGGCCAATTTTGGTTGTAGACCTAGGGATATACCTACTCGTGAAAGTTTTTACACAATTTATTAGTGCTTTTATTCTACTTTGTAGTTTTAGTACTTTGGCTTTTACGCCAACAGCGTCTCAAATTGAGCAATTTAAAAAGTTACCTAAAGCTCAACAAGAAGCCCTCGCAAAACAATACGGTGTCGATGTATCAACGATCACTGGTACAAACCAATCTAATAATCAAAATAATACTCAGCAGCAAAATAGTATTGGTGAGCGCGCAGAACCCGAAAAAGAAAAGCTTACAGATGAAGAGCGCTTTAAACCAAAAACAGACGAATTAAAACCATACGGTTACGAATTGTTTGCAGGTGAACCAACTACATTTATGCCAAGCGAAAATGCTGCAGTACCAGATACATATATTGTGGGCCCTGGCGATCAATTAAAAATAAACTTTTATGGTAAAGAAAGTGACAGTTTTGAAGTTATAGTTGACCGTGAAGGACGTATTAGTATTCCAGATTTAAGCCCTGTAGAAGTGGCCGGTTTAACTTTTGCTGAAATTAAAGAATTAGTAAAAGTAAAAGTAGAGCAAGAGGTAATAGGTGTAAAAGCGTTTGTGTCGCTTGGTCAGCTTCGTAGCATGCGTATTTTAGTGCTAGGGGAAGCTTACAAGCCTGGTAGCTACAGTGTTTCTTCATTAACAACCGTTTCGCACGCATTATTCGTAAGCGGTGGCGTGTCTGACATTGCTTCTCTTCGTAATATTCAAGTTAAACGCGCAGGCAACGTAGTTGCAAACTTTGACCTTTACGACTTACTTATTAATGGCGATAGCAGCAACGACATCGTATTAAAACCGGGCGATGCAGTATTCATACCGTCAGTTGGCGCTCAAGTAACAGTTGAAGGTGCAGTTAAACGTCCCGCTATTTTTGAACTTAAAAAAGGCGAGTCTGCTAAGCAGTTATTAGCGATGGCCGGAGGCCTTAAACCCAATGCATACGCTAAAAGCGCAATTGTAGAGCGCTTTAATTTCGATCGTAAAGAAGTACTCTCGGTCGATTTTTCAAAACCACAAATTAACTATATCCCACAAGATGGCGACCGTATTCGTTTTAATTCGGTTAGCTCGCAATACCAAAATTCAGTTAGCTTAATTGGTGCAGTAGCACGCCCAGGTAATTATCAATGGCACCAAGGCAAGCGTATTTCAGATGTACTTAAATCTATACGCGGTGACCTACTACCGCAAGCCGATTTAAGCTACGGCCTCGTCATCCGCGAAATAAATGTAAACGGCGATATAGAAGCGCATCAGTTCGACGTTGCTCAAGCAATTATTAAAAATCCTGAAAACAACTTACAACTTAAAGCTAATGACAAGATAGTTGTATTTAGTCGTTTTGAAGAAAAAGAAGCAGAGCAATCAGCTCTAGCAAATATGGCCCTTAGCCAAGAGCAACAAGAGCAGCAACAAAAAGCAGAGCAATGGCACAAGTTTGAGCAAAAAGAGTTCGAAAAATATATTGGTGTTAATCAAGAAGACGAAGAGCTTGTTCTTGGAGACAATAAAATACTAACAATTGCTGGAATTTCTAAACGCAAAGCAAAAGAAGAAAACCAAGAACTCAAACCTGAAGATTACGCATTATTTAGCCGCCATAATTTATTAGCGCCAATTATTGCTAAATTTAAGCAACAAGCATCTGTAAGCCAAGCCATGCAACTTGTTGAAATTAGCGGGAACGTTACATTTCCAGGTATTTACCCATTAATGGTTGGTGGTGAGGTAAGTGATTTAATAACAGCAGCCGGTGGCCTGTTAGAGTCTGCCTACGTAAAACAAGCTGAAATTACACGTATTGTAGCCAGCGATGGTTCTAAAATAGAACACTTACGATTTGACCTTGAAAGCGCCATGAAAGGCGACCTTCAAAGTAATATTACATTACAAAGTAAAGACAGCATCAACGTTTTTGCAATTCCAAATTGGCAAGAAAATGTAAAAGTAGAATTAAAAGGTGAGCTTAAGTTTCCAGGCACATACACTATTCGCCGAGGTGAAACGCTTACTGATTTACTTAAACGTGCGGGCGGATTTTCTAATTTTGCAGAGCAAAAAGCAGCAATATTTACCCGCGTCTCTATTAAAGAGCAAGAGCAACAACAGCTAGCCCGTTTATCAACCGAGCTACGCCGTGATATAGCATCAAAAAGTTTTCAAAACTCAGTTAGCAGTAATTCACTCTCGTACGATGAAATGAATAAGCTACTAAATGACCTAGCAAGTGTTGAAGCGGTAGGGCGTCTAGTTATAGATTTACCTTTAATTGTAGATAACAAACAGAATTTAGTGCTTCAGGATGGCGATACACTTTACGTACCAAGTAAGCGTGATTCTATAAGTATTATTGGTGAAGTTAACTACTCTACATCGCATCTTTTTAAAGCTGGTGTAAGTGTTGATGATTACATTGATCTAAGCGGTGGTCTTAAAGAGCGTGCCAATGAAGATAGCATCTATATTATTAAAGCAAATGGCTCCGTAAAAATACCAAATACAGGTGGCTGGTTTGCTGCTAATAACTCAGAGCAGTTAGAGCCTGGAGATACAATTGTAATACCAATGGATACAAGCCATATGGATAAGCTGACGTTATGGAGTACTGCTACGCAGATTATGTACCAATTAGGTGTAGCGGTTGCTGCGATAAGTGGCATTTAACCCATTCAAATATTTTCGTAGTGTAAATACAAGTAACTTGCAAAAGTGTATTTATAATACTCAGGATTGGTAAATATTTTATATGAGCAAAAGTAATTTAAATTCCAGTAATGTACCTGTTACTGATGATGAAATCGACCTACGAGAGATATTTCGTGTAATTTGGGAAGGTAGGTGGCTAGTTATAACTTTAACAACTGTAGTTTCTGCTTTAGCAGTACTATACGCTTTAAATCAGCCTAACATATATAAAGCAGAGGCATTGCTAACGGCCTCTGAAAAAGAGCCAGTTAGCGGTCTAAGCTCACTTTCAGGTCAGTTTGGCAGCCTGGCTAGCTTAGCAGGAGTTAACTTAGGTGGTAATGGAGGCGGAAATAAAACGCAGTTAGCGCTCGAAATATTGAAGTCTCGCAAGTTTACTACTGACTTTATTAAAGCTCATAATATATTACCAGATCTAATGGCTGTAAAATCTTGGGATCGTCTCGATGATATAATTTATTATAATGAGGCTATTTATGACAAGAGCAAAAATAACTGGATTAGGGAGGTTGAAGCACCCTATAAGCCTGAGCCTTCTATGCAGGAGGCCTATAAAAAGTTTCGCGAACACCTAGTCGCATATATGGATAAAGAAAGTGGGATGATTACGATATCTATTGAGCACATGTCTCCCGTGGTTGCACAGCGTTGGGTTAATTGGTTAATAGAAGATATTAATAGCGTTATGAAATCGAGAGATGTTGAAGAGGCAATTAAAAGCACAGAGTTTTTAACAAGCCAACTAGAGCAAACTCAAATTACTGATATTAGGGCTGTACTATATAAGCTAATTGAAGAGCAAACTAAAACTATTATGTTTGCTAATGTAAGAGATGAGTATGTTTTTAAAACGATTGATCCCGCACTAGTGCCTGAACAGAAGTTTAAGCCTAAGAGGCCGCTTATATGTATATTCGGATTTCTTTTAGGGGGGATTTTAAGTGTTGTAACTGTTTTAACTCGATATTTTTTAAGAAAAGAGAGATAGCACCCAACTCTTTAAATTTAATTATAATAATAAATAGTGATTATAATTATTGTTAACCGAAGTCTCTAAGAGATTAATATATTCAACTTTTTAATTTAAGGTTTTCACATGAGTCAAATTATATCGCTAATCGGTAGAACAAAAGAATTATTCTCAACTGATATTTCAATGCATGAATTAAAACTAACTGAAGCAGTTAACAAGTCAAAATTTCTTGTTCTTGGTGGCGCAGGTTCTATTGGTCAAGCAGTTACAAAAGAAATCTTCAAACGTAACCCCAAAAAGCTTCATGTCGTTGATATAAGCGAAAATAATATGGTTGAGCTAGTTCGCGATGTTCGTAGTTCGTTTGGCTATATCGACGGCGACTTTCAAACCTTCGCACTTGATATTGGCTCAGTAGAATACGATGCGTTTATAAAAGCAGATGGGCAATATGATTATGTATTGAATTTATCTGCACTTAAGCATGTTCGTAGTGAAAAAGACCCATTTACTTTAATGCGTATGATTGACGTAAATGTTTTCAACACGGATAAAACAATTCAACAATCAATTGATTGTGGTGCAAAAAAATATTTTTGTGTATCTACTGATAAAGCAGCAAATCCAGTAAATATGATGGGAGCCTCAAAACGCATCATGGAAATGTTTTTAATGCGTAAAAGCGAAGAAATCGCTATTTCTACCGCTCGATTTGCCAACGTCGCTTTTTCTGATGGTTCATTATTACATGGCTTTAACCAACGCATACAAAAGCAGCAGCCAATAGTCGCTCCTAGCGATATAAAACGCTATTTTGTTACACCTCAAGAGTCTGGTGAACTATGTTTAATGTCATGTATTTTCGGTGAAAATAGAGACATTTTCTTTCCAAAACTAAGTGAAACTTTACACTTAATTACCTTTGCAGATATTGCTGTAAAATACCTTCAAGATCGTGGTTACGAACCTTTCTTATGTACAACTGAAGAAGAAGCACGTGAGCTAGTAAAAACGCTACCGGCTCAAGGTAAGTGGCCGTGTTTATTTACTGAAAGTGACACCACCGGCGAAAAAGACTTTGAAGAATTTTTTACCGACAATGAAACACTAGATATGGAACGTTTTGAAAATTTAGGCATAATTAAAAATGACGCTATTTTCGAACAAACTTTGTTAGCCGAATTTGAAGAAGCAATTACTCAAATGAAAACTAATAAATCTTGGGCAAAAGACGAAATTGTGTCGCTTTTCTTTAAAATGCTACCTGACTTTGGGCATAAAGAAACGGGCAAATACCTTGATGGTAAAATGTAATTAGGCAAATATATTATGACTAAACAGCTTGTTTCATTTGTGAAAGATCTCTACCAAACTAACGAGTTCATTCCTTTACACGCACCAACGTTTTCAGGGAACGAACAACAATATGTATCTGAAACAATAAGCAGTACATTTGTATCTAGTGTTGGTAAATTTGTAGATGACTTTGAAGCCCACATTGAAAATTACACCGGAACCGCAAAAGCAGTTGCTACTGTAAATGGCACCGCAGCGTTGCATACAGCTCTGTATATGGTGGGAGTTAAAAATAACGATATCGTTATAACTCAAGCCCTTACTTTTGTAGCAACTTGTAATGCATTGCATCATATGGGAGCAGAGCCAGCATTTGTTGACGTATCACCCGTCAGCTTGGGGTTATGCCCTAAAGCTTTGTCTGCTTTTTTAGAGCAACATGCAGTATTAACCGAATCGGGCCCCGTGCATAAAACCACAAAGCAGCGCTTTCAGGCAGTGGTTCCAATGCATACATTTGGTCACCCTGTTGAGCTTGATGAGCTAATTAGTGTGTGTAACGAATGGCAAATCGCTTTAGTAGAGGATGCAGCCGAGAGTCTTGGATCTTTTTACAAAGGTAAGCATACCGGTACCTTAGGTGATTTTGGTGCAATTAGTTTTAATGGTAATAAAATAATTACCACCGGTGGTGGCGGTATGGTTTTATGCAAAACCTTAGCGTCGGGGCAGCACACCAAACACATAACTACCACAGCTAAAGTGCCTCATCCGTATGAATTTTTTCATGATGAAGCTGGCTTTAATTATCGCATGCCTAACTTAAACGCTGCACTTGGTTGCGCGCAAATGGAAAGCTTAGCCGCATTTATCGACAATAAACGCTATCTCGCGAATTTATATATAGACTTTTTTAATGGGTCTGATTTTAAATTTGTCACTGAGCCTAATTATGCAAAATCAAATTATTGGTTAAACGCCATTATTTGTCCAAATCAAAGTGAACGAGAAAAACTATTAAAACAGACAAATGCTGATGGTGTAATGACTCGACCAGTATGGCAATTAATGCATCGTTTACCTATGTTCGAAAAGGTAATGAGAGGCGATCTAAGCCATTCAGAGTTTATTGAGGCTCACTTAGTTAATATACCAAGCTCTCCAGTTAATAGTTTAGGCAAATTGTAATGACAAAAAAAATAGCTGTATTTACAGGTACTCGAGCAGAGTATGGGCTGCTGTATTGGCTAATAAAAGATATTCAAAATGATCCAGAGCTTACATTACAGCTATTAGTTTCAGGCATGCATTTATCATCTGAATTTGGTGAAACTTATAAACAAATAGAGCAAGATGGTTTTACCATAGATGAAAAAATAGAAATTTTACTCTCATCAGATACGGCCGTCGGTACCGCTAAAAGTATGGGGCTGGGTGTACTTGGATTTACAGATGCATTAAGTCGATTAAAGCCCGATGCATTGGTTATTTTAGGGGACCGCTTTGAAGCACTTGCAGCCGCTCAAACTGCGATGATAATGCGCATCCCTATTTTGCACCTACATGGTGGAGAAATCACCGAAGGTGCTTATGATGACGCTATTCGTCATGCCATTACTAAGCTGAGCTATTTACACGGAACCTCTACCGAGGGGTATCGGCAACGTGTTATACAGCTAGGTGAAGTACCTGAACGAGTTAAAAACATTGGCGCAATTGGCCTTGACCATTTAGCACGTAGTGAGTTTATGAGCGTAAATGAAATTGGCAACTCATTAAGTTTTAATTTGAAACAGCCTTACTTTCTTGTTACCTATCATCCGGTAACGCTAGGTGAAGAGCCTCCAGAGCAAAGCTTTATAGCATTACTAGATGCGTTAGATGAGTTTCAAGATCATCAAATTATTTTAACCTATCCAAATGCCGATGATGGTGGGCGCCGTATCATACCAATACTTGAAAACTATGCTAAACAACATCCTAATAGAATTTGTGCAATACCTTCGTTGGGGCAAAAGCGCTACCTAAGCACGGTAAAAAACGCCGCTGTTGTTATTGGCAACTCATCAAGTGGGATCATTGAAGTACCAGCATTTAATGTGCCTACAGTTAATATAGGCGTAAGGCAAAAAGGCCGTTTAGCTGCTAAAAGTGTACTTAATTGCATAGCAACAAAAGCCGCTATTTCTGCAGCAATAACGACTGCTGTTACTGGTACTTATAAAACTCCAGGCGAAACAATTATTAATCCATATGGCGCCGGCAATGCAAGTGCTCAAGCAATTCAAATGCTCAAATCTTTAGAGTTTGAGCCGAGCAAATCTTTTTACGATTTAAAGTGAGAACCTCCATGACATTAATTATAGCTGAAGCTGGTGTTAACCATAATGGCAGTGACGACATAGCGTTTTCTCTTGTTGATGCTGCGCATCAAGCAGGAGCCAATATAGTTAAATTCCAAACATTTAAAGCTAAAAATTTAGTCACTGAAGATGCACAACAAGCAGAGTATCAAGTCACTAATAGTGGTCAAAAAGAGTCTCAGTACTCAATGCTAAAGCGATTAGAGTTGAGCTACGAAACGCACCATAAGCTAGTGAAATATTGTAATGAGTTAGGTATTGAGTTTTTATCTACCGCATTTGACTCAGAAAGCCTTTCATTTTTAGTTGATGATTTAGGAATAACGCGCCTAAAACTACCATCGGGTGAAATTACTAACGCGCCATTAGTACTAGAACACGCAAGAACAGGTTGTGATCTAATCGTATCAACAGGTATGGCAACGCTTTCTGAAATAGAGCAGGTATTATCAGTAATTGCTTTTGGTTATTTAAACCCAGAAGGCAATCCAACAGAAGAAGCATTACAAACAGCGTATTTTTCAGAGCAAGGTAAGCAATTATTAAAAGAAAAAGTAACACTTTTACACTGTACTACCGAATACCCAGCACCATTTAATGATATAAATTTAAATGCCATGGACACCATGAAAGATGCCTTTAAGCTAGAAGTAGGTTACTCAGATCATAGTGCAGGAATTGTAGTACCTATTGCCGCTGTCGCTAAAGGGGCTGTTTTAATTGAAAAGCATTTTACAGTCGATAAAGCACTGCCAGGCCCAGATCACAAAGCCTCTCTTGATCCTATCGAATTAAAAGAGATGGTTGATGGTATTCGCATTGTAGAACAAATATTAGGTGATGGCATTAAAGGGCCACGACCTTCAGAAGTTAAAAATAAAGCTGTTGCGCGTAAAAGTTTAGTTGCGGCTCAAGCGATTAAAAAAGGAGATGTATTAACAGCTGAAAATATGTCAGTGAAGCGCCCTGGTGGTGGAATAGAACCAATCAATTATTGGAATTTACTAAATTCCCCAGTAACTAAAGATTACTCAATAGGGCAGTTGCTTGATGAAAAATAAGCCACTTATTATAATTGGCGGTGGGGGACATGCAGCGGTATTAGCAGAGATCCTCCTTAAGCAAAATAAAAAAATAGTGAGTGTAGTTGCACCTGAGTTAATAGCGGCCGGTAATCTCTTTGATAATATAGAATTACTTCACAACGATGATGATATTCTTAAATTTAACCCTCAAGAAGTTTTGTTAGTTAACGGTATAGGCTCGATGCCTTCCAAATCTGTAAGAGAGGCGATTTATAATCGCTTTAAAAAACTAGGCTATGAGTTTGCCACGGTCATTGCTGATTCAGCCATCGTATCAGACTATTCCGTAATAGGTTGCGGTGTTCAAGTAATGAATAATTGCGTAGTTAATATCGGCACTGTAGTTGGAGAAAACACGATTATAAATACCTCGTCATCAATAGACCATGATTGCAGTATTGGTGCAAATTGTCATTTAGCACCAGGATCTACATTAAGTGGCCAGGTTGTAATAGAAAATAATGTTCACATAGCTACGGGTAGTAATTTAATTAATGATATTACTATAGGCCGAAATAGTATAATTGGTGTTGGCGCAAATATAACAAAATCAATTCCAGCGAACTCAGTTGTTTATGGTGCGCGCGCAATAGTTAAAGGATTAGAAAGTAATGACAGTTAATTGGCAAAAAGTAGTAATTGAACCTTCAGTTTCAATCAAAGAAGCGTTACAAGTGATCGATAGAGAAGCGCTTAGAGTCGCGCTTGTTGTTGATAACAACAAGCTGGTAGGCATGATAACGGATGGTGATGTACGAAGAGGTATACTCAAAGGTATTGAGTTAACAGCACCAGTAAGTACGATTATGAACATAAGCCCAGTCAGTGCTAGCGCCTCGTTAAGCAGTAATGAGCTTAAGCTATTAATGCAATCTCGTAAAATATTATCTCTGCCGATAGTTAATAACAATAATGAGTTAGTTGGTTTAAAAACACTTCATGAAACGCTAATAATAGAGAAGCGTGAAAACCCAGTTTTTATAATGGCAGGTGGGTTTGGAACCCGATTACGTCCACTCACTGATAATTGCCCAAAGCCAATGCTACGGGTGGGCGACAAGCCAATGCTTGAAACATTAATTAATAATTTTAAAAATCATGGCTTTTACAAGTTTTATATTTCTACACACTACTTGCCAGAGGTAATCATGGATTACTTTGACAACGGCAATAATTTTGACGTTGAAATTACATATGTGCATGAAGAAACGCCACTTGGCACTGGGGGCGCGCTCTCACTACTGCCAGATGATTTACCGAAAGAACCATTAATTATGATTAATGGCGATATTTTAACGAATGTTGATTTTTCTAAAGTACTAGACTTTCATGTTAAAAAGGCTAGCGATGCCACAATGTGTGTCCGTGACTATGAGGTTAAAATTCCCTTTGGAGTAATTGAAGGTGAAGGGCATCAAATTACAGGCATGGTAGAAAAGCCAACATACCGTTACTTTGTTAATGCTGGTATTTATGTGATTTCGCACAATATTATTAATTCACTTCCAAAGAGGCAGCACTTAGATATGCCAAGTTTATTTGAACAAAAACAAGCAGAAGGGCTTAAAACATTGAAGTTCCCTATTCATGAGTATTGGTTAGATGTAGGGCGTCATGATGATTTTCAAAAAGCACAGTTAGATATCAATACCTTAGGAATTAATAATGATTAATGGTAAAAAAGTTTTGGCAGTAATTCCAGCCCGAGGAGGAAGTAAAAGGCTACCAAGAAAAAATATATTAAAATTAGCTGGAAAACCTTTAATTGCTTGGAGTATAGAGGCAGGGCTAAATAGTAAATATGTTGATGAAGTTATTGTTACTAGTGACGACAGTGAAATATTAAATATATCTAAAAATCATGGTGCAGATACCATCAAGAGGCCAGAGGTACTTGCTTCTGATATTGCTACTACTTTCGATGCAGTAAAGCACGTTATTGATAACACACAAGCGTATGACTATGTAGTTTTATTACAAGCCACAAGCCCTCTTAGAAGTCGCATACATTTAGATAGTGCAATAGAGTTATTAGTTGAAAAACAAGCTGATTCTATAGTAAGTGTATGCGAGATGGATCATTCACCCTTATGGTCGAATACCTTGAATAGTGAGCTATCGATGGATAATTTTTTGAATGACGAAGTGCTTAATAAGCGCAGTCAAGATCTAGAAAAGTACTATAGATTAAACGGTGCAATCTTTATTTGTAAGGTAGAAAAACTATTAGCTGCAGGTAGCTTTATGTTAAAAGCTAATACTTTTGCGTATTTAATGGATAGAGAAAACTCCATTGATATCGATGAAAAAATTGACTTTAAAATTGCAGAGTTTTATTTAAAACAATGAGAATATTAACCTATAAAATAAGTATAAACTATGAGTGAAAAATTCAATATTTTTTTTGTGGAAAGTCCCCTACAACTAATATCTGCAACTCAGGTTCGTGACTTATTAAAAATAAAAAAAACAATTATCTTCATTAATATACACGAAAAAAACAATAATAATCATAAGCAAATAATGAGTGAGTTAGATTCTAAATGGGCTAAAGTGCACATTTTTTACAATACCAACCTTTATTTAGGATATTTTTTATATTTTTCTTTTTTATTTAAATTGTTTTTTAAGTATCGGAATAGAGTAGAGCGTTTGTTCTATGGTGAATATAGAAACCCTGATTATGCTATTTATGAAGCTTGTATAGCTCCAAGAGAGTCGATCTTATTGGATGATGGAGCGGTTACGATAGCTATGCAGAAAAAATTTATAAAGCAAAATAAAAGTGTATTTGAAATAAAAGGCTTAAAAAAGAAACTTTTTAAAAAATTATTACTTAAACCAAGAAAGCCCAATTTATTTACCTTTTTTGACTTAAGTATGTTTATGCTTCCGGGGCAAACTAATTACTATAACTATAAAAGCAAGAAGGAAAATCATAAAATATCAGTAGATAATAGTCATTATTTCATAGGTGGAAAGTTGTCTGAAGCAGGTTATATGAAAGAAAATGATGAGTTGTATGTGTTAAGCACCATTTTTAAACACTACTACATTGATGATTTTTATTATATACCTCATAGAGAAGAGTCTGAAAAGAAACTCAATAAAATTAAAAAAATTGGATTTAAAATTAAAAACTTAAATCAACCTATAGAAAACTACTACCTGTCAACCAATATTATGCCTGTAAAAGTGCTTTCTTATTATTCGACGGCGCTTTACACGTGCTATTTAAATTTTAATTCGCAGGTTGATTTAGTCGCCGTAGATGTTCGCGAATATTTAACATCAAAAGTATCGCTAGAAAATGTAAATATTGTTTACGATTATTATGCAGATATTGGTATGGAAATAAAAAAAATTAGCTTTCAGATATAAATAGAAGTATTTGCATAATGACATTACGTTTAAAGTTAAGGGAAGAGCCTTGTTAAGAAATACGCTTATTTATACATTAAGTTCGATTGCTAGCTCTGCTATTCCTTTTATTTTGCTACCGATTTTAACTCGCTATTTGGAACCAGAGGAATATGGCCAAATTGCGATGTTTGGTATTTTCACAACAGCTTTAAGTTCTTTAATAGGCTTAAGTGTTTATGGCGCAGCAAATCGCCGTTACTTTGATGAAAAAATAACGTCTACTGAATTAGCTAGGTTCAATGGTAACTGCTTTTTGATATTGGTGGGTAGTACACTTATATCGGTAATTATTCTAGCACTTATTGATGGGCTCCTTGCAGCATATCTTGGTATTCCCTTGCTTTGGGTTTATTTAGGATTACTTAGTGTTTTTTGTAGTTTCACCCTAAACATACGTTTAGGCCAGTGGCAGATCAGGGGTAGAGCAAAGTCATATGGAACTCTTCAGGTAACTAATGCTCTCGTAGTTTTGCTGTTTAGCCTCTTGTTGGTTGTTCTATTTGAGTTAGGACCAAACGGGCGCATCTATGGGATTGTGATAACAAGTATTATTATTGGAATAATATCATACTTCACTCTTCGCAATGATAAGCTCGTAATATTTGAATACAACAAGGCTGACATAAAATATGCACTATCATTCGGCATTCCATTAATCCCCCACGTTCTAGGAGGCTTTTTATTACTTTCTATTGATCGTTTAGTAATAAATAAAGAGTTAGGGTTGGAAATGACTGGCATTTACATGGTTGCTGTTAACTTAGGTAATGCCTTAAATATAGTTTTCAATAGTATTAATAAGGCATATTCACCTTGGCTGTTTGGAAAGCTGAAAGAAAATGATAACTTTATAAAAAAATCGATTGTAAAAAAAACATATATATATTTTTTGTTTTTGACTCTTTTAATATTTTTATCATTCTTGATTGCTCCCGCAATTCTAAAACTCATAGTTGGTGAACAATTCCATGAAGCTGCGAGAGTATTACCTTTTATAGTTACCGGGCAAGTTTTTCTTGGGATGTATTTTATGGTGACGAATTACATTTTTTACATAAAAAAAACCAAATACTTATCTTATGTAACAATAACTTCAGGTGCATTAAATATTGTCTTGTTATTAATTCTCATACCAAATTATGGGCTAATAGGTGCGGCATTAGCTTTTTTAATTGCGAATTTTTGTCAGTTTATATTTACTTGGCTCATAAGCGCAAAGTTATTTGATATGCCGTGGAGATTAAAGGAGGAAAGATGAAAGGTTTATTCAATTTTATCAATAAATTTAGACGCCGTATAAGAAAAAGATATTATACAAATAAGGCTATTAAACAAATTACACATTATGACGAGTTACCAAATATAAACTTTAAAAGCAGTTTCAATAATCATACGTATTTAGGTAAAAACTGTCATTTTAATGGTATGCAGATATCAGGAGCGGGGAAAGTCACTATAGGAGATAATTTTCACTCAGGTTCATCATGTATGATGATAACGCAAAACCATAATATTAACGGAACCGCGTTACCTTACGATAATAGCTATGTTACCAAAGACATTAATATAGGTGAAAGTGTTTGGTTAGGGAGCCGAGTTATAGTTTTAGCTGGCGTAAACATTGGTGAGGGAGCCGTAATTCAAGCTGGTAGCGTAGTAGTTTCTGATATACCCCCGCTATCAATAGCTGGAGGTCACCCCGCTGTTGTTTTCAGCCAAAGAAATGCTGAACACTACTATAGGCTTAAAAGTGAAGGTAAATTCAATTAGCGCTATTTAAAAGTAGTTACTTTTAAATAATTTAGTTAGCTTTTGTTGCTAGTCCAATATTCGTATTCAGGCAAATAAAGCTAATTAATAAATGGAAAGGTGTAGGAAATTATGTTGGCAGAAATAAGATCGTTATGGATTGGTGGTGCTTTATCTAGGCTAGAAAGAGTGTGTTTAACCTCTTTTTTGCGTGCAGGGCATAAGGTGTATCTATATACCTACGATGAAGTACTAAACATACCGGAAGGTGTCGAGGTTTTAGATGCTAATAGCATACTACCAAAAAATAAAGTTTTTACTTACGGGTCTGTAACAGGTAAAGGTAAAGGAAGTTATGCTGGATTTGCTAACCACTTTAGGTACGAAATGCTTCTAAAGTGTAGCAATACCTATTGGGTTGATATGGACGTTATCTGCTTATCTCCATTTTATATTGAGAACGATCTTGATTTTGGTTTTGAGAATGAAACCTATATAAACAATGCTGTAATTGGAACGAAAGAATCAGGTAACAAACTATTTTCTAATTTAAGTAACTACTGTAATAACCCATTTCAATTTACAAGGTGGGATACATTTAAATTCCTAATAAGAAAGTTTATTGGCAGAACCTGGGGGCGCGGAGATTTTTCTTATTTGCCATGGGGTATTACAGGACCCAAAGCCCTTACTGGCTTTGTAAAGAAGGGTGAGCTAATAAACTATGCTGCACCAATGCAAAAATATTACCCAATTTCATCAGCTGACTGGAAGAAAATTTTCTTTGCCAGTGATGGGCACATTAATCTGGAAGGAGCTCAGGCAGTCCATCTGTGGAACGAGCAACTCCGAAGAGATAATTTAGATAAAAACACAGTATTTGACAAAGAGTCTTTATATGAACGGCTTATTTCAGGTCTGAAGTTAGATGAATAGTGCCCTTTAATAAATGATTTATCTTATACTTGTTGCCGTGCTTACACTTTTTTCGTACTCATCTATAGCAAAAAAAGACTATAGTTTTTTGGGCTATTCTTTAGTGCTGATACTTGCCTTATTTGCGGGGTTGAGGCATGAAGTAGGTGCTAAACCTGATTGGGAGGTTTATCACCAAGTATTTTATGATGCTCCCGAATATATCTCAAATTTATTTAATTATTTTTCTGACAATAGGCGCATAGAAAAAGGGTATTTAACTTATAATTTTATAATTCACTCCATAATTGATGACTTTAATTTTTTTCTTGTTGTTACAGCCTTAATTACTATAGGTTTAACCTATAAAAGTGTATCTATATACACTCCAATGACTATATTCGCACTACTAATTTATATGCGTTATGGTTATTTTCAGTTTAACATGATGTTTTTAAGGCAAGGTTTAGCTGTCGCAATATTCTTATATTCACTACAGTTTATAAAATCTAGAAATGCTTACGCTTATTTTTTATTGAATTTAATAGCAGTTACTTTTCATGTAAGCTTGATTTTAGTTTTTCCATTGTACTTTTTTGTAAATAAAAAATTTAAACCGCACGTTTTTATGTCTATCCTAATTAGCGCGTTATTTTTGCAAGGAATCAATGTAATTAAGCTAATAGCAGATGTTTTACCCAACTCAAACGTTATTTTTTACGCGTTTAAGTCATACGTATCTGCTGGCGAGCCAAAACCATTTTCTTTCTCATTTATAGAAAAACCATTAACGTTTCTTATTTTACTTTATTATTATGAGAGGCTCGCGAAAAGGTTTGAGTACTTTGATCTATTTTTTAACTTAAGCTTTATAGGGCTTATCTTAAGTATATTGTTAATGCAGTTTGAGGACTTAAGTGATAGGTTTGTGATTATTTTTAATATATCAAATATTGTGCTTTTAACCTATTTAATGCGAGTGTTTAAAGGTGAGGGAAGGTTAGTTTACCTATCTATCGTGTCATTTATAATTATGTTCTTTGTTTTTAAGATGACAAACTCAGAACAATATATACCCTATAATGTATTGGGAAAATTTAACCTCTAATAGTAAGGCCTCCATGTTAACAATTGCCATATCAACAGTTACTGCTTCTTTAAATAAGTTGACAGAATATCTTCAGACAAATATTGATAAAATAGATCATAGAGTCAACTTTTTAATATGTTCACAAAGAGAACCTACTAATACTGTAACTCAACTATCGGAAAGGGTTAAAGTAAT
Organism: Pseudoalteromonas sp. APC 3691; assembly: GCF_030408135.1. NCBI lineage: Bacteria > Pseudomonadati > Pseudomonadota > Gammaproteobacteria > Alteromonadales > Pseudoalteromonadaceae > Pseudoalteromonas > Pseudoalteromonas sp. APC 3691. Next base: position 79,285 of record NZ_JASDCB010000001.1, read on the forward strand.
AAAAACGACTGAATCTGGGTTAAGTCGCAGCCGTAATATGCTGATCGAAAATAGCCAGAGCAAGTGGTTGTGGATACAGGACGATGATATTGAATTAGAATTTGAAGCTCTGGATAAGTTAGTTTACATACTCCAAAACTCTAATAATGATCTTCATTTTATAAAAATTAAATCTTTAGAGGATCATAGTAAATTTTATAAGGATTATGCTTTTCACCGCTCGCACAAGTTAACAAATTCCTTAAAAATATCTTCTATTGAAATAATAGTAAGGCGAGAATTCGTCAATGCTAATAATATTAAGTTCGATACGAATTTAGGTTTAGGGACACAGCTTCCATGCTGTGAAGAAAATAAATTTATATTAGATTTATTTAAGGCTAATGCAAAAGTAAGTTATTTAGGTCTAGCCACTTGCTACCACACGACTAATATAGAAAGTCGAGCTATAGATCATGCTGGTCGATTCTGTGCTAGAGGGTACTTATTGCGCTTTTATCCCTTTTATATTCGCTTTGCGCTAATGCTACGGTGGGCAATAAAAATTCCTGCAGAGTTATCTTTCTATGAAAAAATGAAGCTAATGTTAAAAAACTACATTAGAAAATGATTATTTTATTTCTAAAGCTTTAATCTAAGGTTTATCTCTATATACTATGCAGGATTTTTTAAATAAATATATCTTAGCAAAATTTACTATTAAAGTATTTTTCAAACGAAGAGTTAAATATGCACCTTATCTCAATTATTACAGCGACTTATAATTCTAGTTCAGAATTACTTGAAACTTATAAGTCTATATCCTCACAAACGCTAGATAATTGGGAATGGCTAGTAACTGATGATTGCTCGTCAGACTCAACATATCAATTGCTGCAAGAGGTATCAGAAAAAGATCAAAGAGTAAAAGTTTTCAAAAATGCGGTTAACTCAGGTGCTGCTGTCGCACGCAACAGCTCATTAAGTAATGCTAAAGGTGACTTTATAGCGTTTATCGACAGTGATGATTGCTGGCATCCTAATAAGCTTGAAAAGCAAGTAGCCTTTATGGGGGATAGCATTGACTTTTCTTTTACTGCTTACGCCCTAATAGATCATAGTGGGGAGCCAATAGGTAAAACAGTAGATGCAACACAAACCGGCTTTTTTACCTATAGCGACATGCTAAGAAAAAAAGCAACCTTAGGATGCTCTACCGTAATGTTAAGACGTAATGCTTTTTCTGATATTACTATGCCATTACTAAGAACAGGGCAAGATTATGCAACATGGCTAAAGTTATTAAAATCGGGGAAAAACGCTTACCTATTAAATGAGATACTAACGTGTTACAGAATAATGCCTAACTCAATTTCAAGAAACAAATTAAAAAAGGCTAAGCGGCAGTGGCAAATTTATCGTGAAGTAGAAAAGCTTCCTTTTATAAAAGCAGTTACTTGCTTTGCCTATTATGCATGGAGAGCTGTGTTCCGTCAGTCGTGATACCTATAAAAGCCTAAGTGTTTAAATCTTACTCTCGGAATAGATCTTTAGTTTATATTTGTATTCAATGCGCGTTCAGAGTTCAGCCATAGAATAATGGACTAGCGTATTGCTAATCAAAAAAATGAATAATAAAATATATCTATTGTGTATTTGTATAATACAAAACTATTTAATTTACTCATTGTTGTTTAGAAAGGCTCTAAATAACCCAAAATACTTAGATGCTTTACTAGCTCATTAAACTTTGAGTTTTTTTATAGGCAAGTGTTATATTGTTTTCGCCAAGGAGTACATGAGTGTGTTTAGGGAAATTCTTACTTTAGCTGTAATTATTTAAAAATTCAGAAAGCACACATTAAATTTTTAAGTGCTTTAAATCAACTGAAACAACCAGATTAAGTTAACTTAGCCAGTTAACACGGAACTTTATATGATTTTAGATCTTCTATTTACCTTTGTTATTGCCTTCGCAATGCTATTCCTAATGCGAAAAGTAGCACGCAATATTGGACTTGTAGACATTCCCTCAGGCAGAAAAGCTCATACAGGTAATATTCCCCTAGTTGGCGGCGTGGCAATATGTATCACAATAGTTCATTACATTTATTCTCACCCAGGTATGATTAATCACGAAAACCTATTTATGCTTTGCATAACTGCGCTTACAGCAATCGGTGTTCTTGATGATAAATATGATTTAAGCGTTAAGTTTAGGATCATCATACAAACGGCTATCTCTATAGTTATGATTTACTTTGCAGGTGCTCAAATGCAGTCTTTGGGTAATATGTTCGGTATTGGAGAAATTTTTCTCACATGGCTTGGTCCTGTGATTACCGTGTTTGCAGTGATCGGCTGTATTAATGCTTTTAATATGGTTGATGGTATCGATGGGCTTCTTGGTGGTTTATCAATTGTTACATTTGGCAGCATAGCTATTTTATTATCTTTGTCGGGTGAGCAAAAACTTAGCTATTTATGTATATTGTTGGTAATTACTATGATCCCTTATATTATAATGAACTTGGGTTTATTCGGTCGTGCTAGAAAAGTATTTATGGGTGATGCAGGTAGTATGATGATAGGCTTTACTGTAATTTGGCTTTTAATTGGCGCTAGCCAAAATCCAGGTAGCCCAATGATCCGTCCTGTAACAGCATTATGGTTAATCGCAGTCCCTTTAATGGATATGGTTGCAATAATGATACGTAGAATTAAACAAAAAAAATCACCATTTAAGCCAGATAGAGAGCATTTACATCATATCTGCCAAAGAATTGGCTGCTCTCCCATGCAAACATTGGCGTTAATTTGTTTTATAGCCTCGGTGTTTGCTTCAGTGGGGATGCTGGGAGAGGTATATAATATCCCAGAGTACTATATGTTTTATTGCTTTCTAGTAGTATTTTGTCTTTATTTATATGCACTTGCAAACTATTGTAGAGTAATTAACTACATAAGGTGTAAGCTTGGGCTGCCTGAACTTACAATACAACAATAACTTGCTTGTTGTTTATAGAGTAAAATAAAGTTACATAAATACTAGAAAATCCAAATGGCACTTAAAGCTGAGTGCCATTTGAACATACTTTAACAACAGGTGCTGTGGGTTTATTTATACTTCACTGCGTGGCTCATTAACACCTTCCAATCTCTATTTTAACTTCACTACTTAACACTTCCTTGTACTTTGCTGCTAAGGCGTTTTTTGCTTCAACATCGCCATGTACAATTTTAATACGGCTTGGCTTTTTATGCATACCCGTTACAAACTTAATTAATCCGTTTTGATCGGCATGGGCGCTGTACCCGCTAATTGTATGTATTTTTGCGTTTATAGTAATGCGAGCATCATTTATAAAAACATACCCATTACGCGGGCCATATTTTTGAATTTCGCGACCTAGCGTTTTGTTTCCTTGGTAACCTACAAACAATACATCAGTGGTTTTGTCACTTAAAAATCGCTCAAGATAATTAACTATTCGGCCACCAGTGCACATACCGCTTGCTGCTAATATTATGGCTGGTGTTTGCCGGGTACTTAAATAGTTAATAACAGCCAAGTGCTCCTTGTGTGTATCAACCGTAGTTAGGTTTTTAAAATCGAGCGGGTGCCTACCGTTTGCAACTTTGCGTTTAGCTTCGCTATCCCATAGGTGTTTAAACTTTTTGTATTGCTCAGTAAAATTGGCTGCCATGGGGGAGTCGAGTATTACGTGAATGTCTTGCCACTTAGACTTTTTAGATGAGCTATGTATTAGTTGCTCAAGCTCATATAGCAGCTCTTGTGTGCGGCCAATACTAAAAGCAGGAACTAAAACAACACCATTGTCGGCTACGGCGCGTTCAATAATGTTTTTTAGCGTTTTTGTGCGCTCTTTACGGCCTTGATGATTTTTATCCCCGTAGGTTGATTCAATAACGAGGGTATCGGCTTTATAGGGCGGCTTAGGCGAAGGGAGTAGCGGGGTGTATGGCGCACCTAAGTCTCCCGAAAATACAACGCGATGTTTGTTGTTATTGCTATTTGTAACATCAATTTCAACGTAGGCAGAACCTAATATATGGCCCGCACGCTGAAACCGCGCTTTAGCTTTACTGGGCCCTTTGCAAGGTAGTTCAAACCACGTTTTATAGTCAACAGCTACGATACGCTTATTTAATAAGCTTAAGCAGGCAGCTATAATTTTAGGGTCGCGGGTTACACCCACTTTTAAAGCATCTTCTATTACCAAAGGTAATAAGCTGGCCGATGCAATACTTGTAAAAATAGAGCCTTTAAAACCGGCTGCTAATAGGTAAGGAATTCGGCCAACATGGTCAATATGGCAATGGGTAACAATAAGGGCAGTAACATGGGTAATAGTAAACTCAATTGAAAGGTCGGCTTTAGAGTCTTCGCCTTGAAATAACCCGCAATCAATAAGCACACTTGTTTGCTCGTTAACTACCAGCTCGTGGCACGAACCAGTAACGCCGTTAACCGCTCCGTGGTGAAGTATTTGCATTGTGCTTCCTTGTCATCAATTTGTTACATTGAATTTTAAGGTAGAAGTAAAGCCATAATTATTCAAGGTACTAACGCTTGGGCTAAATTAATAACCTTATCTAGAAGTATGTACCCACCTGTAGGCGCGAATTTACTTCGCGCTCTTATTTATATATTTATTAAAAAATATTAATTAAAGTTTTTAATAAATTTTCGCAGCTAAACTTTTGTTTGGCCCAATCTAAACATGGCTTTATAGGTACTAAACTAGCGTTAAAGCCTTTACTCTCTTTAAACTCAATAACAATATTAATTAAAGTGAGTGGCTATTAACCACTAAGGCTTATTTACATAGAGGCTTTATGTTGGCTATAATGCCGCCGTTGTTTAGTTTGTAATTGTATTTTTTGCAATTTAGTTGTGTATTAAGGGCTACTATGGAATGTTGGTATTTAGTCGTATGCAAACCTAAGCAAGAAGAGCGAGCTAAAACTAACTTGCAAAATCAAGGGATTGAAGCGTTTTACCCCCAATTAACTACCGAAAGGTTGGTTAAAGGTCGTCGGACCGTCAAACACACCGCTTTATTCCCTAATTATTTATTTGTATGCCTTGAATCAAAAAATGGTAACTTTTCTGCTGTAAAAAATACCCGTGGAATAGGTGGTTTTGTTTCTTATGGGGCAAATTATCAATTAGTTTCCGAATACATAATGAACCAACTAAAAAATGAACGTTCGCACACCACAGAATCAAAAATACCAAAAATAGGCGATGCAGTAAGTGTTAATAACGATTCATTTAATAATATACAAGCTATATATAAAGAGCCAGACGGCGACTTGCGCAGTATTTTACTCATTAACTTACTTAATCAAAAAATTGAAGTAAGTGTAGATAATAAAGATATTAAGCAATAATAACTAAAGCGTAGCAGCGGCTTTACGCGCGTGAATTAAAATGTAGCAGCAGCTTTATGCCGCGAAAAAATATTTTTATATCAGTAACTAGGAACTGTAACCTAAGGGCGGAAGCGTGCCTAAAGCACTTAAAACTGTGTTGTTAAGTCTACTGTACGCGCAGCGTGCTGGCGTGACGAGGAAAGCTCGTAATCTTTATATTTTAGTGATCTATCATTTACCTTAGTTCACTTTATTTAATGCAATTAGATATTAATGAGCCTGGTGTTTTACTAAAAACGGCTATCAATTAAATTTATTCATAAAGACCTTATGAAAATACTGATATAATTTCAGTGCTAATTAAAAACTTAGTTACAAAGCTTTTACAAAGCAAAGGCTATTGATTCACAATAGTGCACATGCTTTAATTAGTCGGCTAAAATACAAGTGCTCACCAAGGTTGGTGAGTAAGTGCAATATTAAAATAATTTTGGGATTCTACAATGGCGTTAAGCTGTAAATCACTCGCATCAATACTCGCAATACTAAGCATGACCGGCTGTACAATAGTACCAGGCAGCCACTTTGAAGGTATAGACTCAGGCGAGCAAACACAAAACCTCGAACAAGATCTCGAAAAAGTAAACATTCAAATAATCGACTCGCTACTAATAAATAAACAAAATCAAGCGCGTATAGCAGCTAAACCAATTTCAAGCACTGCTGGTTTAAACGTAAGTAACTACGAATACAAACTAGGTGTTGGTGACGTACTAACAATAGGCGTATGGGATCACCCAGAGCTAACAATACCTGCAGCAGTACAACGTACCGCAGAATTTGACGGCTTTAGAGTACAACGAGACGGCACCATTACTTACGCCTACGCACCAAATATACCCGCAGCAGGTAAAACAATAAGCCAAGTACGTAATGAGCTTGTTAAACGCCTAAGCCGAGTAATAGAAGACCCTCAAGTAGACGTAAAAGTAGTGGGCTTTAGAAGCCAAAAAACCTACGTTACCGGCGAAGTAAAGCAACCTGGTGTATACCCAGTAACCGAAATTCCACTTACATTAATAGATGCCCTAAACCAAGCAGGTGGTTTAACAGATGCAGCCGATTGGCGCACAGTTACATTTACCCGTGGCAACAAAACAGAAGTTATAAAACTTGATGACTTTTATGCCCATGGTGATATTTCGCAAAACCGCTTATTGCAGCATGGCGACATAGTGCACGTAAACCGTAACGATGCACAAAAAATATTTGTATTAGGTGACGTTAAAAAAGCAGGTTCAGTAACGCTTAACCGTTATGGTTTAAACTTGGCCGAAGCGCTAAGCGACTCGGGCGGCTTGAATGAGGCAACAGCAGACGCTAACGGTGTATTTGTACTGCGAAAAAGTGACGTAGAGCAAACCGGTATTATTGCAAACGTATACCAATTACATGCTAAAAATATAGCGGCAATGGTGTTAGCTGAGCAGTTTGAACTACAACCGCGCGATATTGTATATGTAACATCGGCACCACTTGCCCGTTGGAACCGTGTAATTAGCTTACTATTACCGTCTATTGCTACTGTAGATAGTGTTGACGATATAACTGCAAACTAAGGGTTTTTAAAAATGTTTGATTCAGTTTTAGTGGTGTGTGCAGGTAATATTTGCCGCAGCCCAACAGGTGAGTATGTTTTAAAGCAAAAGCTTGAAGGCAAAAATATTAAAGTATCGTCTGCTGGGTTAACAGCACTTGAAGGCAAACCAGCAGATGCAAAAGCAAAACAAATAGCACTCGCACATGGCGTTAATATGGATGCCCACCAAGGCCAGCAGCTTACATCAAGCTTAGTTGCGCAAAACAGCGTAATACTTGTAATGGAAGAACGCCATTTAAACGACGTACATGCTCGCTACCCAGAGGCGCGCGGTAAAACGTTTTTATTGGGTAAGTGGATTAATAACGCTGAAATACCAGACCCATATCGCCAAAGCCAAGAGGCTTTTGGACACGTTTACACATTAATCGACAGCGCGTGTAGCGCTTGGCAAAAGTATTTATAAGGAATGGCTAATTTAATGAATACACAGCCGAATAACAGCGCTAGTAGCGCTAATAATAAAAGCACTAATAATACACAACCAACGCAAGAAATTGATTTAATGGCGCTACTAGGCGCATTGCTCGATCGCAAATATTTTATAGTAGCTGTAACCGCACTGTTTATGTTTGTGGGTGTTATTTATGCAGTATTAAGTACCCCTGTTTACCAAGCAACAGCCATGATACAAGTTGAAGACGGCAGCGCATCAGTCCCTGGTTTTGACGATATGGCAGGCATGTTCGAAAGTACATCGGCTGCAGTAACCGAAATAGAGCTACTAAAGTCGCGTAGTATAATAGGTGAAGCTGTAGATACTTTAAAGCTTGATGTTATAGCAGAGCCTAAACTATTCCCGTTTATTGGTAGTCGCGCTTATCGTAAATTTACTCCAATGGAAGATGGCGACTTAGCAGAGCCAAGCTTTGGTGCTAATAGCTACGCATGGGGTGGTGAGAGCATAAATGTATTTAGGTTTGATGTACCACGTACTGCTGTAAATCAAGCATTTACTTTGATCGCACAAACTAACAACAGCCTTGCACTTTTAAATGGTGACGGCGAGAAAATATTATCGGGTAAAGTAGGCGAGGAGCTTACAAACGGTAAGTTTAACTTAACCATTCGTACTTTAAATGCGCGCCCTGGTACAGAGTTTACAATTACCCGTAAAGATCGTCTTAATACTATTTTAGATTTGCAAACAGCAATTGGTGCAAGTGAAAAAGGTAAAGACTCAGGCATAATTAACTTAAGTTTACAAAGCACTAAACCAAGCTACGCTGAAAAAGTACTTGATAAAGTGGCCGCTATTTATGTACGCCGCAATGTTGAGCGCAATAGTGCCGAGGCACAAAAGTCGCTTGAGTTTTTAGAAGTACAACTGCCTGAAATTAAAAAACAGCTTGAATACGCAGAGCAACGCTTTAACGACTACCAAATTAAACGCCAATCAATAAACATAACACTCGAAACACAAGGTGTGCTTGAACAAGTTGTAAAGCTTGAAACCAAGTTACAAGAGCTAAACCTAAAACGGTTAGAGCTTGGCCGTAAATTCAAAAAAGATCACCCAACATACCAAGGTATTCTGGAGCAAATAGAGGCGGTTGAAAGCCAAAAGCAAGAGCTTGTAGGTGAGGTAGGTAATCTGCCAGAAACTCAACAAGAGCTACTTCGCTTAAGACGCGATGTTGAGGTAAGCAACCAAATTTACACATTGTTACTTAGTAAAACGCAAGAGCTTGATATAGTTCGCGCAGGCACTGTAGGTAACGTACGTATAATTGACTACGCCGAGGTAAACACCAGCAAGCCAGTTAAACCTAAAAAAGCATTAATAGTCGTAATGGCGACTATGCTAGGCGGTATGTTAGCTGTGGCTATAGTGCTTATACAAAAGGCAATGCACAAAGGCGTTGAAGACCCTGCAGAAATTGAAGCGCTAGGCCTACCTGTATACGCAAGTGTACCGCACTCAGATTACCAAGATAAACTAAGTGGCTTTGCTGAACGAGCCCGTAAAAACAAAACAAATAAGCCTAGAAGCATATTAGCTCTTTATAACCCAGCTGACCTAGCAATAGAGGCACTGCGTAGCTTACGTACAAGTTTGCACTTTGCGATGATGGAAGCTAAAAATAATATTATTGCTATATCGGGCCCAAGCCCAAGTGTGGGTAAATCGTTTATATCGGTTAACTTAGCAAGTGTGCTTGCGCAAAGCGGTAAAAAAGTACTGATTATTGATGCCGATATGCGTAAAGGCTACTTACAAACGCAGTTTGGGTTAAAGTGGGACGATGGATTAAGTGATTACTTATCTGGCCGTTTAAACCTAGAGCAAGTTACTAAACCAACCAAAGTTGAAGGTTTAAGTGTTATTACGCGTGGACAAATACCGCCAAACCCTTCAGAGCTATTAATGCATAGCAACTTTAGTAAGTTAGTTGAAGAAGTAAGCGCCGCTTACGACATTATAATTATTGATACACCACCAATACTTGCAGTAACTGACCCCGCAATTGTAAGTGCGCATACAGGCACTACGTTACTAGTAACCCGTTTTGGACAAAATCATGTACGAGAAATAGAGCTAACTCGAAATCGTTTTGAGCAAAATGGCATAGACGTAAAAGGCGTTGTATTTAACGGTGTAGTTAAAAAAGCGAGTAATGCGTATGGGTATTATGGATATTACAACTACGAATACAAAAGTGATAAATAATTTATATGGGGCCTATTGGGCACTTTTTATAAAAAGCACTAAATCAAGCAATTACAATGAGATAGTCTAAATTGACTGTCTCAATTTAGAAAAAAGTGTCTCAGTGGGTTGTAATAAAGCTGAGATACTAAACTGCTAAAATACAACTTCATAATGACCAATCGGTTACTTAGAGTGTGAATACTGTGATGTTTTAAAGTGATTTATCATCAGGAAGAGAGTTTCAATCCACTCAAAATAGGTTGGAAAATGTACTTTAAATAATAGGGATTTAAGCTCCCAGCACTCTTAGTTCACCCTTAAATAGCTTCTTTAAACAACCGAGTTTATTTTCAATGGGTTGAAGTTAGGCCGTTAATTCAATTGATCGAAATAGGTATTTAAATGACTAAAGGAATAATCCTCGCCGGAGGAAGTGGCACCCGCTTATACCCACTTACTAAAGTAGTAAGCAAACAATTGATGCCGGTTTACGATAAACCAATGGTGTATTACCCAATTGCCACATTAATGAGTGCAGGCATTCAAGATATATTAGTTATCACCACGCCGGTTGAGCAAAGCAAGTTTCAAGAGCTACTCGGCGATGGCAGTGAGTGGGGCATTCATATTGAGTATGTTGCTCAACCCTCACCAGATGGCCTAGCACAAGCATTTTTACTTGGTGAAGAGTTTATAGGCGACGATAACGTTGCACTAGTGCTCGGTGATAACTTGTTTTATGGTCATGACTTAGTTAAGGCACTTAAAAATGCCGCTGCACGCAAACAAGGTGGAACAGTATTTGGTTACCATGTTGCCAATCCTACGGCTTACGGCGTAGTTGAGTTTGACGAAACCGGTAAAGCAATTTCGGTAGAAGAAAAGCCATCTAAACCAAAATCAAACTATGCCGTTCCTGGTTTGTACTTTTTTGATAACAACGTGGTTGAATACGCTAAAAATGTTAAACCATCGCCTCGTGGTGAGTTAGAAATTACAGATGTTATTGAGCAATACCTAGATGCCGGTACATTAAATGTGGAAATAATGGGCCGTGGTACAGCTTGGTTAGATACCGGCACGCACGATAGCTTATTACAAGCCGCACAGTTTATTGAAACGATCGAAAAGCGCCAAGGCTTAAAAGTAAATTGCCCTGAAGAAGTTGCATACCGTATGGGGTATATCAATGAACAACAATTGCGTGAATTAGCTGAGCCACTACGTAAAAGTGGTTATGGTGAATACTTGTTAAGCTTGCTTTCTAATAAGGTGTTTTCATGAAGGTTATCGATACAGCCATTGCTGATGTAAAAGTTATTGAGCCAACTGTATTTGGTGATGAGCGCGGTTTTTTTATGGAAACCTTTCGTGATGACTGGTTTCGTGAGCAAGTTGCCGATGTGGTATTTGTGCAAGACAACCACAGTAAATCGGGTCAAGGAATATTACGTGGCTTGCATTATCAAACCCAGCAAACGCAAGGTAAGCTTGTGCGTGTAATCGCGGGTGAAGTGTATGATGTCGCGGTTGACATGCGCAAAGACAGTCCTACTTTTGGTCAGCATGTCGGTGTATTACTGAGCGGTGATAACAAGCGTCAACTTTGGGTGCCTGCAGGCTTTGCTCACGGTTTTTATGTGACCAGTGACAGTGCTGAATTTGTCTATAAGTGCACTGACTATTATGCACCACAGTTTGAACAAAGCGTGTTGTGGAATGACCCTGCATTAAATATTCAGTGGCCACTTGTTGACGGTAAATTACCGTTATTTTCAGCGAAAGATGAAGCTGGTTTATTACATGCCGATGCACCTGCTTTTTAAGAGAATAAAATAATGAGTAAAACAATATTTATAACTGGCGGAGCAGGGTTTATTGGCTCGGCCTTAGTGCGCTTTCTAATCAATGAAACAGAGCATACCGTGGTTAACTTTGATAAATTGACCTATGCTGGCAATCTTGATTCACTGCGTTCAGTTGAAAATTCAGCTCGTTATCACTTTATACAGGGCGATATTTGTGACCGTGAAAAAGTAGCCGCAGCATTCTTACAATACCAACCTGATTTTATTATGCATTTAGCGGCAGAAAGCCATGTTGATCGTTCAATTGACGGTCCAGGTGAGTTCATTCAAACAAATGTGGTAGGCACATACGAGCTGCTAGAAGCCGCACGTAGTTACTACGCAACCCTTGTTGATGATAAAAAAGCAGGGTTTCGTTTCCACCATATTTCAACCGATGAGGTGTATGGTGACTTGGGCGAAACAGGCTTGTTCACAGAAGAAACATCGTACGAGCCAAGCTCACCTTATTCAGCATCTAAAGCAGCCTCTGACCACCTAGTACGTGCATGGCACCGGACTTATCAATTACCAGTGGTCTTGACTAACTGCTCGAATAATTATGGTCCGTATCATTTTCCTGAAAAGCTCGTACCACTTATTATCTTAAATGCCCTTGAAGGTAAACAGTTACCTGTTTATGGCGATGGTAAACAAGTACGCGACTGGTTATTCGTAGAAGACCACGCACGTGCACTGTATAAAGTCGTAAGCGAAGGTAAGTTAGGTGACACCTACAACATTGGTGGGTTTAACGAAAAGCAAAATATTGAAGTGGTGACCACAATTTGTAATCACCTAAATGACTTAATTAAAGATAAACCAGCTAACCTTACTGACTTTAAAGAGCTTATTACCTTTGTGGCAGACCGTCCTGGGCACGACGTACGATACGCAATTGATGCGACTAAAATTAATAAAGAGTTAGGTTGGCATCCAGAAGAGACATTTGAATCAGGTATTTTAAAAACAATTCAATGGTATTTAGATAATCAAGCATGGTGTAAAAACGTGCAAGATGGAAGCTACCAACGTGAACGTTTAGGCAGTCATTAATATGAATGTACTAATCATTGGTAAAAATGGTCAAGTAGCGTGGGAATTACAGCAAACCTGTCCAAGCCATATTACAGCGCATGCTTACGGACGTAATGAGATAAATATTACGGACCCGCAAAGTATTGAGCGGGTTATAAAACAGTTAAATCCGGCTGTCATTATCAATGCGTCAGCGTATACGGCGGTAGATAAGGCAGAGTCAGAGCAAGACGAAGCCTATTTAATTAATGCAACAGCAGTTGAACTACTAGCCAAAGCAGCGACTAAGCATAGCATTCGTTTGTTACATATTTCGACAGACTTTGTGTTTGATGGTACAAAGAATACGCCTTACACAGTGGACGACAAAACAAACCCAATCAATGTGTATGGTGCATCTAAATTAGCTGGCGAGCAGGCAATTAAAGCACATTGCCCAGTTAATTCTGCGATTGTTAGAACATCGTGGGTATATTCAAGTCACGGTAATAACTTTGTAAAAACAATGCTGCGTTTAATGGCGGAAAAAGAGCAATTAAGTGTTGTGTGTGACCAAGTAGGTTGCCCAACGAATGCAAAGGGTTTAGCTCAGTACTTATGGCAATTAACGGAACTCCCTAAGCTTGACGAAATTTATCACTATAGTGATTTAGGTGTAGCAAGTTGGTATGATTTTGCAGTAGCGATACAAGATATTGCATTTGAGCAAGATAAACTTAAAAAGAAAATCCTCATTAAACCAATACCAAGTAGCGGTTATCCTACGCCGGCAAAACGACCGATATTTAGCCTTATACAGCAAACTCAATGTATTCCAAATAAGCACTGGAGAGAGCGACTTTGTAGCGTTATTCATTTTTTAAAATAATTCATTGCTTGATTTAAACTTCATAATAGAGAGAATAAAAATGCACGATTCATTAAAGGATCTTAAAATTGGCGTAATAGGTTTAGGTTATGTAGGCTTGCCATTAGCAGTTGAGTTTGGCAAAAAACTCCCTGTATTAGGATTCGATATTAACCAAAGTCGAATCGCACAGTTACAATCCGGTCACGACTCTACACTTGAAGTAAGTGACGAAGAGCTTAAACAATCTCCACAGCTTAATTTCTCTTATACAGTGTCAGATCTTGAAAACTGTAATGTATATATTGTTACCGTACCAACCCCAATTGATGAGCATAAGCAACCTGATTTAACTCCACTTATCAAGGCCAGTGAAATGCTAGGTAAAGTAGTTAAAAAAGATGATATAATAATTTATGAGTCCACCGTATATCCAGGTGCTACTGAAGAGGCGTGTTTGCCGGTAGTAGAGCAGGTATCGGGACTTGTCTTTAATAAAGATTTTTTTGCCGGCTACTCACCAGAGCGTATAAACCCGGGCGATAAAGAGCACCGTGTAACTAACATATTAAAAGTAACATCAGGCTCGAATCCAGAAATAGCTGAAAAAGTTGATCAGCTTTATAAGTCAGTAATTACGGCTGGCACACATAAAGCGAGTTCTATTAGAGTCGCTGAAGCTGCAAAAGTAATCGAGAACACGCAACGAGATGTAAATATAGCTTTAATTAATGAGCTATCGATTATTTTTAATAAATTAGGTATAGACACGCTAGAAGTGTTAGAAGCTGCGGGTACGAAATGGAACTTCCTACCATTTCGTCCTGGATTAGTTGGCGGACATTGTATTGGTGTTGATCCGTACTACTTAACACATAAAGCACAAAGTGTAGGCTATCACCCAGAAATGATTTTAGCCGGTCGTCGTTTAAACGACGGCATGGGCAAACATGTGGTATCTGAACTGGTTAAAAAAATGCTTAAAAAGCGTATTCATGTAGATGGTGCAAATGTATTAGTAATGGGCTTAACCTTTAAAGAAAACTGTCCAGACTTACGTAATACAAAAGTGATCGATATTGTAAGTGAACTTAAAGAATACAATATTAATGTAGATATTGTAGATCCATGGTGCTCAAACGAAGAAGCACAACATGAATATGGCTTAAGCTTAACTAACGAACATAAGCCTAATAATTACGATGCAATCATTCTTGCAGTAGGCCATAACGAATTTAAAGAAATGGGCGCTGAGAAAATTAGCGCGCTTGGTAAAGCTGAGCATGTACTTTATGACTTAAAATACGTACTACCAAAGCAAAGTGTCGATATGCGTTTGTAATAATCGCAAGCGTGAGCTCATCTCATGTTTATAAAGTAAATACTATAACCATTCATAATACTTTGAAAGTCCGCGAGGCTCTAAGGTCACACAAGGAATAATATGACTCGTTACGAACAAATTAAAGCTGAATTACTTGCAACTCCCAAAACCTGGTTAGTGACTGGTGTTGCTGGTTTTATTGGCTCAAACCTTTTAGAGCATTTATTAAAATTAAATCAAAAAGTAGTAGGGCTTGATAACTTTGCAACGGGCCATCAGCATAACCTTGATGAAGTAAAAGGTTTAGTAACTGCGGAGCAGTGGCAAGGCTTTAATTTTATTGAAGGGGATATTCGTAATTATCAAGATTGCGAAACTGCGTTAGCTAATAACGGTGAAGGCGTCGATTATGTATTGCACCAAGCGGCACTTGGTTCAGTCCCACGCTCAATTGCAGATCCAGTAACAACTAATGCTGCGAATATCACTGGTTTTTTATGTATGTTACAAGCAGCCAAAGAAGCTAAAGTAAAAAGCTTTACCTATGCTGCAAGTAGCTCTACTTATGGTGACCACCCTGGACTGCCAAAAATAGAAGAAAATATCGGTAATCCGCTTTCTCCTTACGCAGTTACTAAATATGTAAATGAGCTATATGCAGGTGTATATGCAAAAACATACGGATTTAAAACGATTGGCTTACGCTACTTTAATGTATTTGGTCAACGACAAGATCCAAATGGAGCTTATGCTGCAGTGATCCCTAAGTGGACTGCTGATATGATTAAAGGCGAAGATATATTTATTAATGGTGATGGTGAAACGAGCCGTGATTTTTGCTTTATCGAAAACACAGTGCAAATGAATATACTTGCTGCAACAGCTGGAGATGAAGTCAAAGACAACGTATATAACGTAGCAGTAGGTGACCGGACAACACTTAACTATTTATATAAAGCAATACAGTCTGCACTTAAAGAATGCGATATAAATGTTATGCAAGAACCAGTGTATCGTGACTTTAGAGCTGGTGATGTACGACATTCTCAAGCTGATGTAAGTAAAGCTGTTGATAACCTTGGTTACGCGCCAGAGTACAAAATCTTACAAGGTATTAGTAAAGCTATGCCGTGGTATATAAACCTTAAGGGAAAGTAAATGAAAAATTTTGCAATGATAGGTGCGGCAGGCTATATCGCACCAAGGCATATGAAAGCGATTAAAGATACAGGTAATAATTTAGTTGCTGCTTTAGATAAGAACGATTCAGTAGGAATTATTGATAGTCACTTTCCTAACGCAGATTTTTTTGTTGAGTACGAGCGCTTTGATCGCCATATAGACTTATTAAAGCGAAAAGGCACGCAAATTGATTATGTGGCAATAGCATCGCCAAATTATCTACATGATTCGCATATTCGTTTTGCTTTACGTCACGGTGCACATGCGATATGTGAAAAACCATTAGTTTTAAATTCACATAATATTGACGCTCTAAAAGTCGTTCAAGACGAAACCGGAAAACAAGTTTATAACATTCTTCAACTGCGATTACATCAAAGTATAATTGATCTTAAGTCTTATGTCGCTGAAGAAGTAGCTAAAAACCCTAATAAAGTGTTTGACGTAGATTTAACTTATCTGACAAGCCGTGGACATTGGTATTTTACGTCATGGAAAGGTGATGATAATAAATCTGGAGGTATAGCTACGAATATTGGCGTGCACTTCTACGATATGCTTGGTTGGGTATTTGGTGACTTAGTTAAAAATGAAGCGCACTTAAAACAAGCGGACTCTAATGCTGGTTATCTTGAGTTCAAGCACGCAAAGGTACGGTGGTTTTTATCCGTTAACTACGAGCATATTCCAGAAGAGATTAAAGCAGCAGGCCAACGTACTTATAGGTCTATTACTGTTGATGGTAATGAGATTGAGTTTTCTGGTGGTTTTACTGATTTGCATACCAAGAGCTATGAGCATATTTTGGGTGGAGGTGGCTTTGGATTAGAAGAAGCTCGTAAGAGTATCGAAATTGTAAGCTCTATCCGTGAACAGCAAGTTGTTTTTAACAGTTCTGACATTCACCCATTTGTATCAAAGGTTTTAGGCTAATGAGAGATTACACTGTGCATGAAAGCGCCATTGTTGATGACGGCGCAAAAATAGGCTCTGACACACGTGTTTGGCATTTCGTGCACGTGTGTAGTGGTGCGCAAATTGGTGAAGGTTGCTCGTTAGGGCAAAATGTATTTGTTGGTAATAAAGTCACAATCGGTAATAACGTTAAAATACAAAATAACGTATCAGTTTACGATAACGTACATATCGAAGATGATGTTTTTTGTGGGCCAAGTATGGTATTTACCAATGTATATAACCCGCGTTCATTCATTGAGCGAAAAACAGAATACCGCGACACATTAGTAAAACAAGGCGCAACGTTGGGTGCTAATTGCACTATTGTGTGTGGTGTTACAATAGGGGAATATTCATTAGTTGGCGCGGGCGCCGTTATAAATAAGAATGTACCAGCATTTGCATTGATGGTTGGTGTACCTGCCAAGCAAATTGGTTGGATAAGCAAATATGGCGAGCAACTGAATTTACCATTAACTGGTAATGCAAGTGCCACGTGTGAACACACTGGTGAAGAGTATGTTTTAGAAAGGAGTGTGTTATTTATTAAATAATACACACTTTTTAAACATTGCCAATTATTAATTGTAAGCTGGGCTTTAAACCATTAAATTCCTCGAGTTTAATGGTTTATAATTTAATAAGCTTATACAAATCAGTAATACCTCCCTCTAATTTAAAGAATTTAAAATGACGATACAATTTATAGATTTAGCTGCGCAATACCAACACTTAAAAACAAAAATAGACGCGCGAATTCAAACTGTTCTAGACCATGGCAATTATATCATGGGGCCAGAAGTGCAAGAACTTGAAGCTGAACTTGCAAAGTATGTAGGCGTTAAACATGCTATTACCTGCGCTAACGGCACAGATGCATTAACACTTTCGCTTATGGCACTTGATATTAAAGTGGGAGATGCTGTTTTTTGTCCAACTTTTACTTTTTTTGCGACGGCAGAAGTAATAGCGTACGAAGGTGCAACACCTGTATTTGTTGATTCTGACGCAGCAACATTTAATATTTGTCATGTAGACTTAGAAAAGCGTATTCAAGCAACTATTGCAGAAGGTAAACTAATTCCTAAAGCAATTATAGCAGTTGATTTATTTGGCTTGCCTGCTAACTATCCTGAGATTCAAAAAATTGCAGATAGGTATAATCTAAAACTAGTTGAAGATGCAGCACAAGGCTTTGGTGGGAGTATTGATGGGAAACGTGCTGGTAGTTTTGGTGATATAGCGACTACTAGTTTCTTTCCTGCAAAACCTTTAGGTTGCTATGGTGATGGTGGAGCTATTTTCACTAATAATGATGAATATGCTGAATTAATAAAATCTTATCGTGTACATGGCAAAGGTAGTGATAAATACGATAATGTGAGTATTGGTATGAATAGTCGCCTAGATACAATCCAAGCAGCTATCTTACTTGAAAAACTCGCAGAATTTCCGATCGAACTCATTAATCGTAATAAGGCTGCTGAAAATTATGAAGTTTCGTTGTCAGGAAAATATAAAACCCCACAAGTTCCTGAAGGCTATGTAAGTTCATGGGCTCAATACACCTTACTGTCAGCAAGCCGCGATACGGCTATGGCCATGTTTAAAGAAAAAGGTATACCTACTATGGTTTACTATAGAACATGTATGCACATGCAAACAGCATTTGATTATTTAGGTTACTCTGTAGGAAGCTTTCCTGTTGCAGAAAAATTAGCTAAAAGTGTTTTCAGTTTACCTATGCATCCTTATATGGATGCAAAAAGTTAAGGGTTTAAATGAATAAAAAAATTCACATCCTCCTTTTACCTTCTTGGTATCCAAGTGATGCCAACGATATTTACGGAAGCTTTTTTAGAGAGCAAGCTTTAGCACTTTCAAAAAGTGGTCATCGGGTTGGTGTTATCGCACCTATATTTAGAACTCTAAAGGATATTACAGGGCTTTTTAATAAGCCTTATGGATATAGAGTAAACAATGATGAAGGCGTAAAAACTTATAGATGGTATGGGGTTAATTACACGCCTAAGCTAATTAAAGTTGTAAAAAAAATTAGGCTATGCGTTGGCGAGAAGTTATTCAATAAGTATATCAAGGAAAATGGATTACCAGAGATTTTGCATGTACATTCCTTAAATGATGCTGGGTTCTTAGCTTTAAAAATTTCGAAAAAGTATAATATTCCATATATAATTACTGAGCACTCATCTTTATTTGCTAGAGGCTTAATCAAAAAAGAAGTTACCGAAAGCCTCAATGATGTTGTCCAAAACTCTAGCTATAATATTGCTGTAAGTAACGAGTTTACAAAGCTACTAAACAGTACTTTTAATTCAAAAAGTTGGAACTATCTTCCTAACATGGTAAATAGTTTTTTTTTAAATGAAGAGCTCGTTATTAAGGAGGATACGGAGTATTTCGAGTTTATAAACGTCTGCTTTCAGAATGAAAATAAACGTGTAGATCTTTTGATTAAATCATTTTCAAAGGCCTTTAAAGGAAATAGAAATGTTAGATTAAAACTAGTAGGGGACGGCCCAAGCAAATATATCCTTGAAGAACTTGTTAAAATTGAAGGTATCTCAAAACAAGTTACGTTTTTAGGAGAGTTAGATCGTGAGAAAGTAAAAAGAGAAATTTCTTCTGCTGATGCGTTTGTTCTTTCCAGTAATTATGAAACCTTTGGAGTTGTAATTATAGAAGCACTAGCTCTAGGGAAGCCCGTTATAGCTACTTGTTGTGGAGGTCCAGAATCTATAGTAACTCCTGATGTAGGTTATTTAGTCCCTAAAAACTCCATAGGCGAATTATCTAAAGCAATGTTAGAACTCTATAAAAATAAAGAGAAATTTAATGCTTTTAATATTAGAAAGTACTGTGAAGAAAATTTTAGTGAGTTAGCTGTTACTAAAAAACTTCAACCTATTTATTTACAAGCTATCCAAAGAAAGATCACAAATGAAAGGTAAGATTATACAGTATGCTATCGGTCCAATTGGCACTGCAATTATTGGACTGGTCACACTACCTCTCATAACATGGTTTTATTCTGTAGAAGATGTAGGTAGAATTTCAATGTTACAAGTAGTTGCAAGTTTCTCTATTTTATTATGTTGTTTAGGTCTAGATCAGGCGTATATAAGAGAGTACCATGAGGTAGATAACAAGCCTCTGCTATTAAAACTTAGCTTTTTACCTGGCTTTGTTTTAATTTGCTTAGTATATGGTGGGAGTATTATTTTTAGTCCCACCATTATTTCTCAGTGGTTATATAATATTCCCAGCTCCAGCCTAAGTTTACTTAGCATCGCTTGCTTTATTACTGCATATACCTCCCGCTTTTTATCTTTAGTAGTACGAATGGAAGAGCGTGCTTTAGCTTACTCCATGAGTCAATTAATTCCTAAAGTCTTTTTCTTGATATTTATTATTTGCACCGTTTGGGTCGGCTTTAAGCAAGACATCTATAGTCTTATTGCTGCGCATATGTTATCAGTTTTTATAGTGTGTTTAGTGTTTTTATGGAACACTAAACATGAGTGGAATACTATTCTATCTTGTGGGTTTAATTGGCATAAGTTAAAGTTATTACTAATATTTGGACTTCCTTTAGTCGTAGGGGGACTAGCTTCCTGGGGTCTTAATGTCATGGATAAAGTGTTCCTGAGAAGCCTATCTACTTTTGAAGAGCTTGGCGTTTATTCCGTTACTATTAGCATTGCAGGGGTTGCCACAGTTTTTTCCGGGATATTCAATACAATATGGGCTCCAATGATCTATAAGTGGGAAAAAAATGGTATTGATATTAAGTCTGTTGATAAAATATCTGAGCATGTTTTAGCTGCTGTCTTTTTTGCAGTTGTTCTTGTCGGCTTATTTTCTTGGATGCTGCCATACTTCTTACCTAAAGAATACCTAGCTATTAAATATTTAGTTGCTTTATGTTTGTTATCTCCTTTATTTTATACGCTTTCAGAAACCACAGCTGTTGGAATATCAATTTCTCGTAGGACGGGATTGTCTATGCTCGCTTCAATAGTTGCTATGTTGATAAATGGAATTGGAAATTACATTCTTGTACCTGAATATGGTGCTTTAGGTGCAGCTATTTCAACATCGATAGCATTTTATTTTTTTTATATTCTACGTACAGAGTTTTCACGAAAAGTATGGCGCAATATACCAACGACTAAAACTTATTTAATAATCACTCTGCTATTATTTACTGCAATATCAAATGCGGTTCTTTTCCAGGGAACCAATACTGCAATTATTATTTGGGGTGGGCTGTTATTTTTTGGTTTTTTTATCTTCAACAACTCAATACAGTTGCTTTATAAACTAGTTCGTAATTCAAAGCTATTAAACTTAAGGTGAGTGGAGAATATGAAATGATACCTATCATGAGCAAAACAATACATATAACAGAACATTAATACATATTAGGATGTATTAATAGTTAACTTAATTAAGGATTCCAAGTGAAAATAATAACAGTTGTTGGCGCAAGACCTCAATTTATAAAAGCGGCCACGGTAAGTCGAGCAATATTAGAGCACAATAAAATTAACCCATTAAACAAAATAGAAGAATTAATTGTTCATACCGGACAGCATTATGATACAAACATGAGTGATGTTTTCTTTGATGAAATGGATATACCTAAACCTATATATACATTGAATGTCGGTAGCGGCAACCATGGAGCGATGACTGGTCGTCAATTAGAAAAAGTTGAAGAAATTATACTTAAAGAGCAGCCTGATTATGTGTTGGTTTATGGGGATACCAATTCAACTCTAGCAGGTGCGCTTGCTGCTGCGAAGTTACATATACCGGTAGTACACGTAGAAGCTGGTCTTAGAAGTTTTAATATGGAAATGCCAGAAGAAATCAATCGTATATTAACCGACCAAATTAGTTCAGTGTTATTCTGTCCCACAAACACTGCTATGAATAATCTTAGAAATGAAGGTTATCAAAATAAAAACTGTAAAATTTACAATGTTGGGGATGTGATGTATGACGCTGTTATGTATTATTCGTCAAAAAGTAGAAGGCCTAACTCAGTTAATATAGAAAGAAAATTCGTATTGGCCACAATACACAGAGCTGATAATACTGACAGCAATGAGAGGTTATCAAATATAGTATCAGCTTTAAATAAAATACATAAAACTATACCAGTTGTTTGCCCAGTTCATCCGAGAACAAAGAAGCATATTTTGAATTTAGAAGTGAAACCGAATTTTTTAATGGTTGACCCAGTGAGTTATTTCGAAATGATTTGGTTACTCGATAATTGTTCAGCAGTTGTAACTGATAGTGGTGGTCTACAAAAAGAAGCTTATTTCTTTAAAAAATTCTGTATTACAATGCGGGAGCAAACCGAGTGGGTTGAATTGGTTAATGAAAAAGTTAATTTTTTAGTGGGTAATGATCCAGTATTAATAGTAAATAAAGTAATGGAAGCTCTTGAAAATGAGGAAGAGTCGAGGTTTGAAGGCAAGTCATTATATGGTGACGCAGATGCCGCTGCGAGAATTGTGAAATGCTTGAGTGAAAAGCTAGCGTAATTTTTACGTCGGTTTTGGTTCTTGTTTTTTATAATGTCAACAAAAGTATATAATTAAGCTGTGATAAAATTACTGGAATTCAAGTTCAACTTGTCTGTTTAGTTCAATACTTTCGAGCTTTAGACCTAAGAGTTAAAAATGAAAAAAATTACATGTGTATTATTTGCCACTCATCACAATTCAAAAAATATAGCTTCAATAAGATATATAAGTTTAATTAAATATATAGACCCTCATAAATTTGAATTTATAATTGTAACTAAGGCTGTAGATAATGACACTACAATTACAAAGAATGAAAATATAACTGTTATACCAATAGTTGGTGGGTTACTTGGTCAAAGTAATATGTTTATGAATTTAAAAAATTTAGTTTATTTAATGCTAGGCTTTGGTATAAAGCGCAATATCAAAAGCAATAGTTTTTTTAAAGGTTGTTGGGCAAGTAATGCAATGGCTTCATTAGAGCGGTATTTAGAGTCTCAGCTAAACTCTAATAAGAATATAGTTGCGATGGGCTCATACTCTCCGATAGATGCTTTAATAGCTTCTAGTAACTTTTCAAGTAAATATAACATACCATTAATTCAAGACTTTAGAGATGGCTTTTTATTTGAATCATTAGGACGAAAGTCTAAGTTTCTTAACGTAATGCGGAAAAAGCTTGAAACTATAGCTTGTGAAAACAGCAGCTTAATAATGACTGTTAGCAACCCATTAGTTGATGATTTTAAATTGCGATATCCAAATAACAAAGTCACATTGATGCATAATGGTTTTGACCCAGATGATTTTACTGGTGAGTTAAAATTAGATGAAAGTGATCAGTTGGTAAGTAGAGTGTTTTTTACTAACAAGAAGGTGATTGGACATTTTGGTAGAATAAGCGCGAGTGATGCCTCTCGGTGGGAAAGCTTGAAAACTTTTTTAAAAACATTTTCGACTTTAGACTGCGGAATGAAATCTGAATATACACTTCTATTTGTCGGAGAACTTGAAAATAGAGAGGTAGACTTAATTAAAGCGACAGATGTAGACTTTATTATTAGCCAACCTGTTGAGCGAGGTAAGGCAATTACTTATATGTCTAAATGTGATTATCTTTTGTTATTAACGGGTGATTCAAAGGGGTGTGCGACTGGGAAAATATTTGAGTATATAAATGCTAAGAAAAAAATAATGTGCTTTACTGGGGTTGAAAATGAAGCAACAAAAATACTAAAAGAAACATCGACAGGTAAGGGATTTGTAAATCAAGAAATAGAATTGGAAGCTAGCTTTAAAGAATATATTTTAAATAGTGAAACTTTAGAACCTAAAAAAGCAGAACTTGAAAAGTATAACAAAATCAATCAAGCGCAATTTTTTGAGAGCTTAATAAAGAGTCTAATCATATAATGTTGACAGTTGCTAAGTTAAATTATTATTTAATAGTAGTTGTGCTTTTTTTTAGCGTGGTTTTCCCAAATGTTTTAAAGCCAGTTGTTGTTACTTTTATGTTTCTCTCGTTCTTATTGTCTTTACCGTATATTAAAGTTAGAAGTGAGTTAAAAGTATTTTATCTAATGTTTCTTTTTTCAGTCTTAGTCACCATTTTCTTTATATGCGTGGGGTTGCATAACGGTGCTCCTGAAAACTCGGTTCTTTTAGTTACTTTCATATATATAATCTCTCCATTATTATGGCTTGTTATACTAACCTTTTTTGTACAGCATTTTACATATGATAAAATAGTGTCTTTACTAGTTCTCTTCAGTATTCTGGGGTGCATTTCCGTAGCTGTTTATTTTTACTTGTTTTTGAATTATGGGCCTAGTTCTGTTAGTTTTTTTGAATCAGGAACAAACGTAAATATGAATAGTGATGGTTACTCTGGGGCTATTATGCATGTTTTTGGTTCATTAATTTTTTTAGGTGGTGGGTTTTTCTTTTACCCTAATGTTATTAAATCCTTAAATGTAAAGTTTTTCATATTATTAATTATTTTTCTTACTATGGTTTTTGCAGGAAGAACAGCTCTTACTTTAGCTATTGTTTTATCATCATTTATGTTCTTCACGGTTCTTTCAGTGAAGTTTGTTTTAAATAGGTACTCTCCTATAAAATTCTTTTTTATTATTACTTTAGCTATTTTTGTTTTTTTCTCTTTAATAATAGTTATACGTGAATTTTCGGGAGTTGACTTCCTTTATATAGCGAGTGTTTTTTTTGATAAATCGATGTCAGGTGGTGGGGGAGCAAGAGTTGAGCAAGCATCCGCATTATTTGAAGGTATAGAAAACTCATTCGTTCTAGGTAAGGGACATGGTGTAGGTGTTGATTATATTAGAAGTGATGATTTTCCATGGCGCTATGAACTAGTTTGGATTGCGACTGTGCTGAGAGTTGGTTTTATTGGCGCGTTTATTTATAGCATTCCATATATGTTTTATTTATTTATATTCTTTAAACGGATGAAGGGTTCTCAATTAACATCATTAGATAAATTCTTTTTTGGCTCTTGGGTTGCAGTATTTTTAGCGTCTAATACAAATCCATATATAGAAGCATTTTCTTTTCAATGGATGTTTATAATGCCCTTAGTTTTTCTTTTTAATGACACTACGAGTAACTCATATGAAAAGGCATAAAATACTTTTGCTTTCAAAATATAGCCGAAAAGGCGCAAGCAGTCGCTTAAGAACAATTCAGTATATTTCGTACCTTGAATCTAAAGGTATAAATATAAAAGTAAAAAGTTTTTTTAATGATGAATATCTAGAGAAACTTTATGCAGAAAATAAGGTATCCTTAGTGACCTTATTATATTATTACTTAAAAAGGTTGTACTCTATATTTACTGTTTTTCAATATGATGCTGTTTGGGTTGAAAAGGAGTTGTTCTTATATTTTCCTGCTTTATTTGAGCGGTTACTTAGCAAACTAGGAGTAAGATATATTGTAGATTATGATGATGCTATTTTTCATAACTACGATATGTCTAAGTCCAAATTTATACGTTACTTTTTAAGTTATAAAATTGATGTGGTAATGAGAAATGCTCATACAGTGATTGCAGGTAATGATTACTTGGCGACAAGAGCGAAAAAAGCAGGAGCTAAAAATATAATAATTATCCCAACAGTTGTTGATATTGAGCGCTATAGCCAAAAATCTGAAATTAATAGTGATAAATTAACTATTGGGTGGATTGGTTCACCATCAACTCAAAAGTATGTAGTTAATATAAAGTCTGCTCTAATTGAGTTAAGTAAAGCATTTGATATTACTATTAACCTAGTTGGTGCTAGTGAAAGCGTAGTTAATGAATTAATGGAATTGAATGTTATTATTGAAACTTGGTCAGAAAAGACTGAAGTTAGCTCTATAAAAAAAATGGACATTGGTATTATGCCTTTAGAGGATGGGCCTTGGGAAAAGGGTAAATGTGGATATAAGCTCATACAATATATGGCCTGTGGTGTGCCTGTTGTTGCTAGCCCTGTAGGTGTCAATATAAACATTGTTAACAACAGTATGTGTGGGTTATTAGCGAATACAACAATTGATTGGACTAATGCATTAAAAGAGTTGATAGAAGATAAAAAAAAGCGTGAACTATTTGGATTTAACGGGAGAAAAGCTGTAGAAAATACTTACTCAACTAATGCGCAGCAAGAGAAATTATTGAATGCATTGAGTCTAGTCTCTAAAGGGAAATAGCTCACATTACTCTCTTTAAAGAGTTGTTTAATTATCTTAGACTCTTTATTTGGGGGTTACTACGCTATGCGCTTCACTAACTTTAAATTTATTGCAATAGTAGTCATTTAATTACGTAGCTCTTTCAAATTTACAAGAATGTCAATAGCTGACTTTTCATATATGTTGTATGCTAAATTGGTTTGCTGCAATGGGCTAATGTTTTTTATCACTTATTACTACATACTCAGCTTATTGGTTAGTAGTACAGTAGTGTTTTTAATAGTTTTGCAGCAAACTGTTATGTATATTTTAAGGGATAGTGGTTTACTTATGAGCTATAAAATATTTATTCCCTTTGTTTAAAGGGAAGTATCGATCCTTAGATAAAAATGAAGTTCAATATTTGATTATTCATGACTAGATAAAAACTAATCGGTTGATTATGCGGTTTTATATTTTAACTACTTTGGCTCTTTTATCTATTACAATCTGAGCTTATTTCTGTTATCCATGTGCCGACTAATGAGTAAATAAAAAATATGAAAATTAATATTATAGGTACTCTGCCTTCATCTTTATATAACTTTAGAGGGGGGTTACTTAATCAACTTAACAAATCTAATTTTATAGTACAAACTTTAGCCTCTGGAGCAACAAATAATGATATTAAAGCAGTAGAGGCTTTAGGTGGGAATTACATTGATTATCCCGTTAGCAGAAGTGGCTTAAATCCGATACAAGATTTTAAAACTTTTGTGGCGCTGCGTTATGTTTTTAAAAAGCAGCAACCTGATGTGATTTTAGCTTATACAATAAAGCCAATAATTTGGGGAGCTTTTGCAGCACGTGTTGTGCCTGACTGTCGCTTTTATGCTTTAGTTACTGGCTTGGGTTTTGCTTTTCAAAAAGGCAACTGGAAAAAAAACTTATTAGTAAAATTAGTTGCTTTTTTATATAAAATGTCCTTAAAGAAAGCTCAAAAAGTGATATTTCAAAACCCAGATAACCAGCAAGTTTTTATTGATTTAGGTATAGTACCCTCTTATAAAACTTGTGTAGTAAACGGCTCAGGCGTTGATATAACTCACTTTGATGTTAAACCGCTGACGTCATCACCGGCCTTTTTACTTATTGCCAGGTTATTAGGTGATAAAGGTATTCGTGAGTATGTTGCTGCGGCAAATTGCGTAAAACAACATTACCCTGATGCTGTATTTCAATTAGTTGGCCCAGCAGACCCCTCTCCTGATGGTATTACACTTCAAGAATTAGCAAAGCTAAATAACGATAAAGCTGTTGATTACTTCGGCGCAACTAACGACGTTCGACCCTATATAGAAGGTTGTAATGTTTTTGTATTGCCTTCGTACCATGAAGGGCTGCCACGTACAGTGTTAGAAGCTATGGCAACTGGGCGACCTATTTTAACAACAGATGTTCCAGGTTGCCGCGAAACCGTCATTAATGGTGAAAATGGCTGGCTGGTAGAGAAGGCTAACGTAGAACAATTGGCTGAAAAAATGATTTGGTTTATTGAAAACCCACAAGAATGGCAACGAATGGCAGTGGCAAGTAGAGCGATGGTTGAAGATAAATTTGATGTTCATAAGGTCAATAAAGAGTTAATGAATATTATGGAACTTAATTAATGAAGCGCTTCTTTGATTTTATAGCTGCTCTTTGTGCATTACTTACTTTATTACCAGTAATAACTGTTGTTGCTATACTCATTCGTTTTAAATTGGGCTCACCTATTTTATTTACTCAAAACCGCCCTGGTTTGAATGGTAAAGTATTCAAAATGATGAAGTTTAGAACCATGCTCGATGGTAAGGATAGACTTGGTAATTTACTCCCTGATGATAAACGGATGACTAAATTTGGTGCTTTTTTACGTTCTACCAGTTTAGATGAACTACCTGGTTTATTTAATGTATTAAAAGGTGATATGAGCTTAGTAGGCCCACGTCCTTTACTAGTGCAGTATTTACCTTTGTATAGTACTGAGCAAGCCCGCAGGCATAATGTGCGTCCAGGTATGACAGGTTGGGCACAAGTTAACGGCCGAAATGCTATTAGTTGGGAGGAAAAGTTTAAACTTGATGTGTGGTATGTAGATAACCACAGCTTTTTACTCGATTTAAAAATATTATTGCTTACCGTAAAAAAAGTGTTTGTGCGTGAAGGCATAAGTGCTGACGGCCATGTGACTATAGAACCATTCAAAGGCTCTAATAATGACTAAAGAGTTGGCTATAGTTGGTGCAAGCGGTCATGGCAAAGTGATTGCTGATATTGCAGAGCAGCTTGGTTTTATAGTTAGCTTTTATGATGACGCTTACCCCAGTAAAACACATATTGAACACTGGCCAATACACGGTACATGCGCTGATTTAATAGCTCTAAATAATACAAATGCTACGTTGAGTAATGACGTTGTAGTTGCTATTGGTAATAACGAAATCCGCCAGCAAAAAATAGAGTTATTAAGAAAAAATCGTTTTAACCTTATTACTTTAATTCATCCAACCGCAGTAATAAGCCCATATGCAGCAATAGCATCAGGTACCGTTGTTTTTTCGAGCGCAGTTATTAATGCTTTTGCTAAAGTTGGTGTTGGTTGTATTATTAATACCGCTGCTGTCGTTGAACATGATTGCACCATTGATAATTTCACCCATATTTGCCCTAATGTTGCTCTAGCCGGTGGCGTATCTGTTGGTGCTAAAAGCTGGGTTGGTATTAGCAGCCAAGTTAAACAATTAATTACGATTGGTGATAACTGTATAGTTGGTGCTGGTAGTACAGTTATAAAAAATATACCTGATAATGTAACAGCGTTTGGCTCTCCTGCTGTTGTAATAAAAAGCCACTAAAAATACTTTTTATGATCTTTTCTATACAGAATAAATAGGAATACCATGTTAAATACCCCATTTTCTCCTTGGCCTAGCTTTACTCAAGGCGAGGCTGATGCTGTAAGCCGCGTTGTGCTTTCAAATAAAGTTAATTACTGGACGGGTACTGAAGGCCGTGAATTTGAAAAAGAATTCGCTACTTGGGCTGACAGCGAATACGCCATTGCTTTAGGTAATGGTACGCTAGCGCTTGATATTGCTTTAAAAGCATTAAATGTAGGTGCGGGCGATGAAGTAATCACTACGCCACGTACATTTTTAGCGTCTGCCTCAAGTATTGTAACTGCGGGTGCTGCCCCTGTTTTTGCCGATATTGATTTAAATAGCCAGGCAATTACAGCCCAAAGTATTAAAGCAGTACTTACACCAAAAACAAAAGCGGTGATTGTTGTGCATTTAGCAGGTATGCCCGCTGAAATGGACGACATAATGACGTTAAGTAAAGAATATGGCTTTTATGTAATTGAAGACTGCGCCCAAGCGCATGGTGCAAAATATAAAGGTCGCTCAGTGGGTAGCATTGGCCATGTTGGTGCGTGGAGTTTCTGCCAAGATAAAATTATGACTACCGGCGGAGAAGGTGGCATGGTAACTACTAACTCAAAAGAGTTATGGTCAACTATGTGGAGCTATAAAGATCACGGTAAAAGCTTTGATGCTATTTATAACCGTGAGCACCCACCAGGATTTAGATGGTTACACGAAAGCTTTGGTACCAATTGGCGCATGACCGAAATACAAGCTGTACTAGGACGTATTCAACTAACGCGTATGAGTGACTGGACTGCAAAACGTCAAGCATATGGTGCTGAGCTAGATAAAGCTGCCAGTGAATTTGACTGTATTCGTTTAGTAACAGTGCCAAGCTACATTGAACACGCAGAATATAAACACTATATGTTTGTTAAGCCGGAGCAACTAGCTGAAGGCTGGGATCGCGACCGTATAGTGAATGAAATTGTAGAGCGCGGTGTACCATGTTTTCAGGGAAGTTGCTCTGAGGTGTACCTAGAGAAAGCATTTGATAATACCCCATGGCGTCCAGAAAAACGCTTACCTAATGCAGTAGAGCTAGGCGAAACATCATTGATGTTTTTAGTGCACCCAACGCTTACTGAAGCTGAAATAGCTAAAACAACACAAGTGATGAAAGAAGTATTCGCGTTGGCATCTAAATCTTAAAGGTGCGATTAACTCTCAGCTTATAATTGTGAGTAAATAATGACAAATATAAGCTGTAGTCGCCGTTTTGAGTTTATGCATTGATATTTGCTTATGAAGTGTGAGGTTGGCTTAACGCGGGTTGTAGAATTCCTATTAGATAAAGAATTTTATAGCACGTAAGCGTAATCCCTGAATTGTATATTATATCGGGAGTACTTTTTTGATTTTTTTAACTAGCTAATTCAAAAGTATTTATTTTAATATGTGTCTCAGGCTGAGACATTTCTGAGACACATTTAACCATCATTTATTACACCAATAGTGAGATATCTGAAATTATCAACTTCCCTCTATCGGGCTGTAATATTGTAATTCATTACTATTTACTCAACGATTGACTTCATTAAAGCTAATTACCCTAGTCTATTATTTGTTATAGTTACCAAATTGTTAATTTCACACACGATACTGGGTTGACCTCGTATTTACACCACAAAGGAACGTGCCATGGATAGTTTCATTCGCTCTATTTTAAACGCATCGCGTGCTAAAAAACGTATAATTACACTGTGTATTGATTCGTTATTTATTGTATTGGCGTTTTGGCTAGCGCTTATTGTAAGGCTTGATAGCTTTGAGTCGCTGCAGCGTTTAGATAATTGGCTTTTATTGGCAGTGTTAATTCCGGTTAGCTTATATACATTTATAAGTTTAGGCTTGTATCGTGCTGTACTTAGATACATGAACTCACAAGCTATTTGGGCAATTGTACTAGGCACTGTAATAACAACGGTCAGTTTGGTTTTAATCGCCTTTTTTATAGGTATAGATATACCGCGCACGATGCCATTTATATTTGCGTGGTTGTGCTTATTAACTGTCGGTGGGTCTCGCGTATTGGTACGCGCGATGATTGGCAGAATGACGACAAGTAAAAAAGAACCTGTCATTATTTATGGGGCGGGTTCTGCCGGACGACAATTAGCGACGGCATTAGGTGCTGGTCCAGAATATTTTGTTAGAGCGTTTATTGATGATGATGCAACTAAACATGGTTCAATCATTCAAGGTATACCCGTTTTATGCTTTAAAGGTATTTACGAGCTCATAAATAAACGCAAGGTAAGTAAAGTTTTATTAGCACTCCCAAGCGAAACCCGTGCTCGCCGCAAAGAAATACTCGCCCAATTAGAACCTTTAGCTATTAATGTGCTTTCAATGCCCGGTATGGCTGATGTAGTAGAGGGCAAAGCAAAGCTTGCTGAAATAGCAGAGGTTGGTGTTGAAGACTTACTTGGTCGTGACCCTGTAGAACCAAATACTGATTTAATGACCGCTAACATTGAGAATAAAGTGGTTATGGTTACAGGAGCCGGTGGTTCTATCGGTTCTGAACTGTGTAGACAAATAGTTAAACAAAAACCTACAAAGCTTGTTTTATTTGAGCTTAGTGAGTTTGGTTTATATTCAATAGAAAAGGAGCTTAGTGAGTACATTACTAATAATAACCTTGATATTGAGTTAATACCTATAATGGGCTCGGTGCAACGTATTAACCGAATTGAAACTGTAATGACAGCATTTGGTGTGCAAACTGTTTATCATGCCGCAGCTTATAAGCATGTGCCGTTGGTTGAGCATAACGTAGTAGAAGGTGTGCGTAATAATGTGTTCGGTACTTATTACGCAGCAAAAGCAGCAGTCAACGCAAAGGTAGAGACCTTTGTGCTTATCTCAACAGATAAAGCGGTACGCCCGACTAATGTTATGGGTGCTACTAAGCGTATGGCTGAGCTATCGCTGCAAGGTTTAGCACAAGAGCAAGGTGTTAAACATAAAACACGTTTTTGTATGGTGCGCTTTGGTAATGTATTAGGGTCGAGTGGCTCTGTAGTGCCACTATTTCGCAGGCAAATAAAAGAAGGCGGCCCGATAACGCTCACACATCCTGATATAACACGCTTTTTTATGACGATCCCTGAAGCTGCGCAATTAGTTATACAAGCAGGGGCGATGGGCAAGGGTGGCGACGTATTTGTACTTGATATGGGCGATCCAGTTAAAATTAAAGATCTTGCGACCAAAATGGTTCGTCTTTCTGGTTTTGAAGTTAAAAGCGATACTAATCCACATGGCGATATTGAAATTAAGTGTACGGGCTTACGCCCAGGTGAAAAGCTATATGAAGAACTGCTGATCGGCGATAATGTTGGCGAGACCTCTCATGAACGAATCATGACTGCTAATGAGGTAATGTTGCCTTTGGCCGAGCTTAATGTGTTTATAGAAGCGCTAGATATTGCGTGTCATAATTTTGATCACGAAACAATACGTCAGCTGCTCTTAGACGCACCAACAGGCTTTAATCCAACCGATGGCATATGCGATTTGGTGTGGAATGCAAAAATAGGACAGCCAAGCGCGGATAAACAAAAGGTTGTGAATATAAATTAAGAAATTTATTTTGCACTTTGTTGATGTAAAAGTAAGTATCTAGCCTTGTATAATAAATTAAATCTAAAGCGTGAGTTTAACTCGCGCTTTTTGTGTTTTGTAGTAAAGCTTTATTATTTAGAATAATAGAGTTAACTAAGATTAATAACGCGTATAGCGCGTTTGTAACATTCATAAAGGAATAATTATGCCACGTAAGTATTTTGGTACCGATGGAGTAAGAGGTAAAGTAGGGACTTTTCCTATTACGCCTGATTTTGCAATGAAGTTAGGCTGGGCCGCGGGTACAGTCTTAGCCTCTAGTGGTACAAAAGAGATATTAATAGGTAAAGATACACGTAATAGCGGTTATATGTTTGAGTCAGCTATTGAAGCAGGTCTTTCTGCTGCGGGTGTTAATGTAGCATTTGTTGGCCCAATGCCAACGCCTGCTGTTGCTTATTTAGCATCCACTTTTAGAGCGGATGCCGGTGTTGTTATTAGCGCATCACATAATCCATATTACGATAATGGTATTAAATTTTTTAATAATTCTGGTACGAAGTTAAACGATGAGCAAGAGCTAGAAATTGAAGCTTTACTTGAGCAAGCATTAAATAATGACGCTATGCAGTGTGTTAGCTCAGAACGCTTGGGTAAAGCAAGACGCATTAACGATGCTGCTGGACGATACATTGAGTTTTGCAAAGGCATATTTGCTAAAGATTTAACACTTGAAGGTTTAAAAATTGTTGTCGATAGTGCAAATGGGGCTGCGTATCACATAGCACCAAATGTTTATGCAGAGTTGGGTGCTGATGTTATTAGCATTAACGATAAACCAAACGGGTTAAATATAAATGAGCAATGTGGTGCTACACATCTAGATAGCCTTCAAGCTGCTGTACTAGAACATAAAGCAGACTTAGGTATTGCGCTTGATGGTGATGCTGACAGATTAATGCTTGTTGATGACAGTGGCGCTGTGATTGACGGTGACCAAATCCTTTATATTTTAGCTAAGGCCGCAAAGCTACAAGGAAAAATGCAAGGTGGTGTTGTTGGTACACTCATGTCTAACCTCGGGTTAGAACTAGCGCTTAAGGAAATGGGTATACCATTCAAGCGCGCTAAAGTAGGTGACCGCTATGTTGTTGAGCAGCTCAAAAATACGGGTTGGAAACTTGGTGGTGAAGGTTCAGGCCATATTCTACACTTAGATTATGCAACCACAGGTGATGGTATTGTTGCTTCTTTGTTGGTATTAACAGCGCTTATTCAGCAAAAGCAATCATTAAAAGACTACGCAGCAGGTATGCAAAAATTACCTCAGGTACTTCTCAATGTGCGTTTAACAAAAAATAATGCGAATGAGATTTTAAATACTGATTCAGTTAAGCAAGCAGTAGTAGAAGCTGAAACACTTTTGGCAGATACAGGCCGTGTTTTACTGCGTAAATCAGGCACTGAACCATTGATACGTGTTATGGTCGAGTCAACTGATTCTGTCGCATCTCAAGTGCAAGCTGAGGATATTGCTACGGCAATAAAAGCGTTATTGTAGAAATATATATAGGTTATAAAAGGTGAGATTCCTATCTCACCTTCAAAAATATCTATGGGCTACGTATATAATTGGGGTTCAAATTACTGGCTATATGGCACTATTAATTCCTGAGTTAGCAAGCTCAAATGTAGCTAATTTTATTTAGCATTTTAATCAAACGCTTCATGCAATCCCACGCTCAACCATCATCTCGTTAAACGCAAACCCATCCTGCCTTGACGCATTAGCAACATAAGGCGCATATACTTCAAACAGTAAACGTGTATCGCTATGCCCTAACATATGTGAAATATAAAGCGGGTTTTCGTGCGCAGCAATATGCAGCACAGCCGCAGTGTGGCGTGTTTCGTAAGGACGTCTGCGTGCCAGACCCGCTTTTTTTAGAGTGGGAAACCAAAGCTGCTTACTCACAAAGTGATTATCAAGTGGATTGGCCTTATGAGTAAATACAAATTCATTACTCGCTTGGTTTTTTAAGCGGTTGAACAATGCATAGAGTGTATCGCACATTTTTAATTCACGGCGTGACTTAGGTGTTTTTACATCACACAACTCACCATTGACCCAGTTATGGCGAATTCGAATCAACCTATGGTTGAAATCTATATCTCCCCAACGCAAACCGTGAACCTCACAGCTACGCATCCCTGTCCAAAAACGTACTTTAAAGTAATCTTTCCACTCAATAGGTGCCGCCTCTAAAAAGCATTGCACTTCATCTGCCGTTAGCGGGTTAGAATCAGCACGCTCTTCTTTAAGCGTTTTGTATCGACGCATAGGGTAAGCAAAGTCATGCTCTTCAGCCGCTAAACTTAAAATCGCAATAAGTGGCCACAGGATGCCATTAATGCGTTTATTGGTGAGCTTTCGTCGACCATTCTTTTTTATCATCGTTAGACTTTCACGAAAATAATCCACATTGGCGAGTGTAATTTCACTCACGAGAATATTCCCAAACTCAGCGATTAAATACGTATCGAGTGTATTGCGCATAACGCTTTGATAGCTTTTCTTCCATTTCGCTTTTTGGCGGTCAAACCATTCATTGGCGTAATCGTTAAAAAATGGATACAGGCGATCGGGGTCTTTAGTGCGTTGCAGTGTTTCAAACTTCGCGACTTTTTTGCTATCAGGAAAATAATCACGGTATTGAAACGTTTCTAAGTCAATTTCCGCGTTCATTTTTTTGAGGGTAGCATTGGCTTTTTTTAAATTAGCCGGCGTTGCCATGAGCTTAGTGCCTTCACGAAAGCGTTGCCCATACAGGTGTAAATCAAATTGAATACGCCCATTCGGGCGAATACGAATGTGAGCCATAATGGCCTCCATTAGTTAGTCGATCTATAAATAGATCTATCCCTCACCAATGGAATTCGTTAGAATTAAGCCATCGGCTGGGTAGGTTTAAATGTCGAGCAGCCGATACGGGGTAGGGAGGTTGCCGCCTCTTTACCCCAACTGCTTATAAGATACCAACTCGCAATAATACGTAATCAATCTGAAGTATTAGACCTGACGCTAACAGCGTTAAAAATTTCTGATTTAGAACCACTAAATAACAAAATTTTTGCCTTGTTTTCGACACGGTTTTCTTGCTTCACAATAGCTTACTAAATTAAGCGAATTGGTATTTTTCCCAATCATGCTAATACCATACACTAGGTACGAAATCGCACAACTGATTAAAAATACACTAATAAATATAACAGTAACTGTTTATTTGTCCAGTGTTTTTGTGTTAATACTCTTCCCCTTCATCAGCATAGAAAGCAAATAAATCCTCTTGTACTTCTTGTTTCTCATGCTGCGTATTACCTTGGTTTTTATTAAAACTTTCAAGCATTGCTAGCACCCTCGGTAGCTCGCTTTCGTTTTTTTCTATCGCAATGCTACGATAAGGTAGTTTATCTTCTAGTGAGTAATACACCCCTAGCTTCAGTTCACCATTTTGATATTTAATAATTTCTAGCCGCGTACTTGTAGCACCAATTAAATCTTTGATTTTTATACTTAGTAAGTCTCTGGGTGAAAAGCGATACAGAGAACCATTATTACTCTTTTTACCACTTACTTTTGATACCGTTACACGGTAAACAAATTTATATGGGCCTGTAAATACAGCAATTGCAGCTTCTTCATTGCTCAAATACAACAATGCGTCATTTGCTTTTTTGATGACTCCATACGATATAAAACAGTGTCTAAGTTCTTTTTTAAATGCATGAAAGTCTAACTCAGCGTACTGTAGAGTCTGTGTTTTTTCTGGCGTTTTTGTATGAAACTCGTTGAGCCCAGCTACAGAGCTGGTTACTGAACCTTCATCTACTTTAAATATGAGTAATTCCCCTTGTTGGGCTATTTCAATCTCATTACTATTTGTGCTGTAACACAAGTCAGTTAATTGTTTAGTAATTTCAGGCGTCATAACCATAGAGATAGGCAGTTCTATGTCGTTGGGTAAATGCTTGTCTTCAACTTTTCCATCGCGTTGTACTCGAATACGCTGGTGTTTCTTATCGAGTTCACAAAGTTCAAAAGGCATATGCTCTGTAGATTCAAAAACTATACGTTCAATAACTGATTTGGAGACGATCGTGGTTGGGAGCTTCTTATTATCTTCAAGGTAAGTTAAATGTTCTTTAAAAGTATCACTGCATTCACATCGACGTAATGTTGCTTGATTGTCTTTGAGGCCAATTTGAAACAACTCTATGAAAGAGGAGTTAGCTGATGAATTTTGAAAGCCTAATTCAATATCTTGGTTTGATGCAAAGTAGTAAGGTAGCTGTTTTGCGTAGCTACCATCAATAGAAAACGTCGAGTCTTTTAAGTTAGTCGATCGTTTATCAAGTATAAAAACACAATGCGCAAACAGCGGTTTTTGACCGGTGACTAACGTTAAAGAACGTTCTTTCTTGTTTATTAATACTGTTGCTGAGCTATCAGCATAACGAGTATCAATATTTTCAGTTATGTTTTTAAGTAGCTCTTTTTTATTACGGGGAATAATCATTTTCATTGTTGAACCTCATGAGGTTGGAAAGACTGAATAAAATTTTGTGCAAATTTGAGCACATTGGGGGGAAGTGATGTTTTGGGACTTAAATAAATAGTCAGCTGAGTTTTTCCTGCTGATTGTTTATAGATTTGAACAACTTCGTTTTTCTGAATAAACAGTTTCTTTAGTAACTGTAGTTGTCGGTCGCTGTTGATTTTTCGATTGACTGATAATACAAATTTACTCGTTAACCAACCCCAATCGCTATGTCTAAAAGCGGTGGTAAATGCACGAGCGTTTTTGCTATTGCAGGCCAGCGTGATTTGTAATGATTGGCCATCATCAGAAAGTGCAACGGGAGGTAGATTGCTTAGAGCTGTATGCTGCTTTTTAGAAACCGGTTGAATATGATGCTTACTGCCATTACCCCATATAAAGCTCAGTGAATATAAGTCGAGGGCTTTATTTTTTAGCATGGCTTTAAATATGAAGCCGAGTAACGTGCGTTTACTGTTATTAATTGATTTTTGCCAAGCTAAAGCATAATCAACAGTTGATAGCGTTTTTTTTGTTTGGACCCCTTGGCCAAATATGACCTCTCTGAGCTTGTTATCGCACAGTCTTACAGGTTGACTACGTTTTTGTCCCAGTGCTTTATTGGCATAATCAGGGCTCAGCTTAAGTAATATACGGGATAGGTCGTTAGAATTAGGCTTTAGCCCAAATAAATAGCGCAGTTCACTGTGAGTATATTCACGAGATATATACGGTGAATGAGTACGGCTAACGATAGGTAGCAACCATTCAATATCGTGTAAGTATGACCAACGTGTCGTGCTGTAGTGAATATGGCCAATTTGCAGACCCATTTCATCTAAAAGTGCGGCATCATTAATCTCACACACGGATCTGCCTTCAAACCAATAATCAAAGCGTATACTCACTGCCTTACTAGATAGGAATTCACACTCAAGTATTGTTTCCCCTCGTAGCTCATCAGGTGTATTACTTACGCAATGAAGTGTTTGC
Source organism: Pseudoalteromonas sp. APC 3691 (assembly GCF_030408135.1). Lineage (NCBI taxonomy): Bacteria > Pseudomonadati > Pseudomonadota > Gammaproteobacteria > Alteromonadales > Pseudoalteromonadaceae > Pseudoalteromonas > Pseudoalteromonas sp. APC 3691. The sequence goes on from NZ_JASDCB010000001.1 coordinate 117,544, forward strand.
AGCATAAAAATATGTACCCCACTGTGTCTTAAATGATGAAAGTTAAAGTGCGAACCAAACAAACAGCGCAATGCTCGTGACACGGGTAATAAGTAATAAAGCTGCCGCGAATGATATTTTTCACCTTCAAATCCAAGCAAAGGTTGATCGCGATCAGAGTGTTTCTTAATTTCAAATAGATAAATAAGCAATTGACGATACTGTTTAGGGATTGTGGTGTATATCTCTCGTGAAGTATTACCTTTTGTTTTGCCTTCAGGGGTATTAGCAACGGTAACGGTTAAAAGCCCAGTACGTGGTTTAAATCGAATATCTTTACGGCGTAATCTCAGAACTTCACCGCGGCGAAGCATAGCGTAAAATCCCAATAGCGCAGCGATCGTACAAAACAGACTACGAAAAGGGTATTTAGATTTATTATCTATAAGCGTTTTAATTAGGTGATCAAGTTCGTCTATGTTTAATCGAGCAGGACTCACCGAAGGCGGTACTAGAGGCGAACTAAAGTTGGATAAATCAAGCGTATCCGTTTGTTCCTGGTAGCTTAAAAAGCGTAAAAAGTTATAGAAGGTTACTTTTACATTGTCGGAGTCTATCGAGTCATAGACCGTTTTGGCCCATGCATTAATAACCTCTTCACTAATAGCATCGGCGTAGCATAGCGGGTAGGGCTCAAGTTTACTTTTAAGCGAGGTATAACTTTTAATAGACCCGAGTGCAAGGATCGCTTTCTTAACTCCTCCATACACGAGTAGCTGTTTCGTATAATCGAACAACAAGCGCGGTAGAATATTATTGGCATCCCAAGGAGGTGTTTCGATAGTTTCCAAGCTTTCTGAATGTTTAAGTAGTATTTCGTGTGGCCAGCGTATTTTTTTTTGTGATTTAGCTAATGAATCAAACCACTTCGTATCCCAGTCAATGGCATAAATATCAGCCTCTTTTATTTTGGATGCCGTAATGGTGTTTGACAGGCCTACATGTCGCTCAGGGTTAGCCAAATCCTTAATGAAAACAGGCGGTAGCTGAAAACGAAGATACCAATGGATTTGAAATCGTTTCGGCCATATTTGCTTTCTAATACAGGCCGGTAACCCATTTTCTTCCAACCAACTTGATAAGTCTGCATACAAACATTTTGAGCTTATTCTTGGAGGTGATTGCGCATAATAATTCTCTAAGAAACGATAGCTTTCGATCGATAAATAATAATGAGTTGCTCTTAATTCATCTGCTCCATACCCCATGTGAGTAATAGCAAGGCGTGGATTATCTTCTTTATCTATAATCGAATTTGGATTATTTAAAATAGCGCTGATATGCGCAAGTGATAAGGGAGCCACTTCAAACCCTATCATTAATGCCATAAAGCTAGGTGTTAATGTCCCTCTTGTATCAAAAAAATAAGTTTTTTGTTGCTGGTAGCGAGAAAAAATTAGCTGTGCATGCGCAGTACCTTTTGCAAGTTCCTCAAAGTATTTAAGATTAGTATCGCTTATTGTGTGTTTAACAAACTCAGGGACTTGCCAATGAGCGATGTCAGCTAAATAAAAAAGAATCCCTTCAAGCGCTTGCCGATATATTCGTTGTTTTCCTGTTGGAATAGTATTGATCTGCCGATTGATACACCTAAGATCGCTATTATCGATAATACGCGTTTTCTTTTCTGCTAGTTGCCAACGATCTAATACCCAAAAGATTGCGTCTTCAGTGACCTTTAGTGGCCAAAAGTGAATCAAATAATCAGAGATTTGTTTAGTGTGCAGATTTATTAATCTTTCAGACATATGTTAAAGCCTTTAGTCCTAGACGCTCTGGTAGAGAATTTAGATAGCTTTTCATTGCATCGAATCGAGCTGGAAACAACATATCGCTTCCGAGTCGCTCTCCCAGGTTTTCATGCCCCATGAGACGGTCAATATCCTGATCGAATAGCTTTTCTGAAAATGTATGGCTATTAGCGCAATGACAAAAGAAATGACGTAGTTGGTAAGGCACAATACCAGGCCAAACCTTTGCCATGAATAAGCGTAATTCGCGACTAGTCAGTGGTGTTGGTGTGTTTTGTTCATCACACTTATACCAAAGCTCATCTAACTCTTTATGTATATTAAGTTGCGAACGAACAACTGATTGTAATAATAAGTACTGGTTAATTTCTTGCTGCAAGTAATCACAGAGTAAGAGTTGTCTAAGGCGTCCTTTATCTTTAATAAAGGTAATATCAGAATCTGAATAGTAGACAGATAAAATACTGATGCTATGGGTAGGCCTTGCGCCTGTAAGAGCAATAAATAGCAGTGCAATGCGATAGGTCGCATAATTGTAGTAATCACGTAACGCTGATTTATTTACGTTTTGAGTATTTTTACTGCCGGCTTTTACAAACGTACTTTGGTGAGCGCTTTCGACTAATGTATGTAGTTCGTGGAAAAACTGACTGACGTGGTTATCTTCAAGTGAGCGAAGGCTACCTATTAAAGTTGCTGGAATACGTTTTTTATTAATGCCATTTTGTGCGGTATCAAGTTCAAACTGACTTATCTCCCCCGGTTGCGATAAATAGCCAGCCTTTTTTATTGACGCTTTAATAAGGTTTATAGAAACCCCTTTTAGAAAAAGTTCAAAATACGCGAAAAGTTGAGCGTTCCTTGCTTCGTCTATGAGTCGTGATAAGTAGCGGTTATGCGCATCAAATAACTTATAGCGGATACGATCACTATTGAGCTGCTGGTAATACATCGCGCTAGTATGATGTGCTTTATCAGGTTCAATAAGCTGTAGTCGAACAATCGCACCCAGTGTATTGTCGGCTCGAGCACAATTAATAAAGTAATGCTGGAACGTATCTTTGTGCATTCGCGGATGCTTTGTTAATGTGCTTGGTGTTTTCCAAGTAGACTTCATCAGCTCAAACAAATGTACTTTGCCAGTTGGGCTTAAAAAAGGCGTATCGTAAGATTGAACACTAATAAACTTTTGAAAAAATGTATTTAAGTACGTAGGCATAGGCTGCCATAAATACATAATATGTTTTTTGTACTTACAAGGTCGCGCATACTCAGCCCACGATAGTGTGCCATCAAAGTAAGTTCTAAAGGTATTTTCCTGACAGGGAGTCGCGCCAGATATTTTAACAAAATCAGGAATATCTTTTGGCATACTAATCTGTTTCCAGTCTTGTGTTAGCCACATAAACATTGCCACCGCGGTCATCGCCGGGCGAGTTTTAGCATCAACCTTAGCCAGCTTCTTCAACATAATGGCTAAGGTTGTGGCATGCGCTAATGCATTAGGGTAACAACCACCGGAATTATTTAAACGGTTACTTCTTGCAATATGGTCAGTTAAACTCACGCTTGGCACCTCATTTTCGAAAAGCAGAAGGCGAGGTATTGGCTAAATTAGCCAATACCTGTTGTTTAGATATTGGTATACATTGTTCTTCGAAACAACTAAGCCGGCGTTTCAGGTTTGTGCTTAAGTTAGCTTTCAAAGACAGTGTTAGTGCGTGGTCGTATAGCAATGTAGTTGCAAGTACATACTCGACGGCTTCTTGGGGATAAATCTGTAATTTTATATTTAATTCCGCTTTTAGCGGGTGTGCTTTAAAGCGCTCAAACATACCACTTGATGCAAGCGTTAAGTAACTATCGTCGTGAGTATTGGTAGTGACAGCTAAAGGGCGCAAATCTAGCAACAATTGCACGACTTTAATTGGCAATGCATGAATACTTTGATTGGCTTTTAGCTGTACCACATCATTTTTTGTCAGTTCAATTAACAGCGGGTGAGCTTTTAACTCAGCCTTTGAAAGTGGGATCGATTTCTGTCTGTATTTCATAAATTCGTTTTTCCATACGTTTTAATTATTAAAGGATCATAAAACTTTAATTTTACTGCTATGACGATTAAGTCATGCTAATAAGGCCTACATAATCGAAGCAGAATTAAAAAAGTTACCTTGTTAGAAATACAGAAAAGGAATAATTAGCTTCATAAATACAGAGCTAATCGCAAATTGATTTTAAATAAATTACTTTTATTTCAATTTTTAGTGATTATTCTGTTTTTATGCTTAAAGCGGATTTGAAGATGGTGAATAAGATTCTTTATATATTTGATACATATGAAAGGGGAAAAGTTACTGATGAAGTATCATTGATTTGTCACCTTTTTGAAGTTTGTCGATTTACCCCAAAAACGTAAATAGTGTCATTAAATCGTTCATTTTCGACACGCTATTATTCATTTTAAGAAAGGCGTAGACAATATGGCTATAACGCTTAAAGTGTTGCAAGTTATAAAATAGCTAAAGTATTTTGACTGCTATAAATGCAATTGGGCTATTGAATACGTTAAATTAAATACTGCGTAACTTGTAAATAGAGTTCGCTGCCGAACCATTTATGAGTTTTCGACTCAGCTTTATACTATTCAATTTGTAAAAAAGAGTTCGCTGCCGAACCATTTATGAGTTTTCGACTCAGCTTTATACTATTCAATTTGTAAAAAAGAGTTCGCTGCCGAACCATTTATGAGTTTTCGACTCAGCTTTATACTATTCAATTTGTAAAAAAGAGTTCGCTGCCGAACCATTTATGAGTTTTCGACTCAGCTTTATACTATTCAATTTGTAAAAAAGAGTTCGCTGCCGAACCATTTATGAGTTTTCGACTCAGCTTTATACTATTCAATTTGTAAAAAAGAGTTCAGCGCCGAACGGTTTATGGGTTTTCGGCTTGGTTTTATACTATTCAATTTGGAAAAAGAGTTCGACGCCGAACTGTTTATGGTTTTTTGGCCCAGCTTCATACTATTTAATTTGTAGAAAAGAGTTCTAACGTGAACCAAAGCTCGCAAAAAATAAGAGCTTTACTCATGCTGTCTCCCGCTGGAACTTTGATATAGCTTAATAAGTATTAATAGAGCTTCTTTGATATATACTTAAAGAGTGATTCATAGGTATTTAATCGATGGCTTCGCATTCTAGCTGATAAGTAGAGTGGATCAGACCATATCGCTATAAAAAATGGATTAAATCCATGAATGCATACGACGTTAGGAATGTGGATTAAATGTAGCTTAAAATAAATCTATGAATTTTTAACTTCTTTTGGAACTGCGAAAAAATTACCCTGCTTGAATAACGTATATCATCAAAATAAGCATTAATATGCTCAACCATGTTATCACCTCAGAGTTTGGGTGGATCTCACGGCACAATCCGAATTGCCTTCTCTTATAAGTGAAGCATGATAGTTATAAACATTTCTATTTAGTGCTGTAAGTTAGGGGACTTTGCATTTACTCCGTGTTTAACGTAATAGGTCATAAGCTCAGCTTTGTGTTAAGTCAGGTGTCAACGAGCTTATTTTGGTAAGGGCCAGCAGGGTTAATTAGTTATTTTTTCTAGCAAGCTTCAAGTACCGAATTTTACCAGTATCACTATAAGTTGTTTTATTTATAGCCCATACTTTGGCTAGTGGTCTTTGTTAAGTGGTTAAGCTAAGATTAAATTAATATTAATCAGCTTAAGTAAGGTTTTTTATATGCATACTTCTTTTAGGCCTCATTATAATCCCGACCTTTTAGATGTGCTGAGCAATAGACGAATTAATCTTAATTCAAATCCTTTAGACGAAATCGATTTTTTAAGCCAGCGTTTGGATATCAGTAGCATTGAAAGATTGCGATGTGAATTAAACTGGGATAGAGAAACATTCCTTAAAGTGATCGGTATAAATACGCGGGACATTGGCAATTATAAAAAAGGTGGTCAACTTTTAAATATTACAGTCGTTGAAAATATTGTTGAGCTGGCCAAAGTAGCCACTGTGTGTCTTCATTACTTTGGAAGTGTTGAACGTTGGAATAGATGGTTAAATCAAGAGAGCATACAATTTAATAACGCACCGCCGCTTGCTGTTATTCATACAATCCGTGGTCGTGAATTAATAAAAAAAATGATTGTTAGTCTGCAAAATGGCTACGCAGCTTAAATGAAATACGGCCCAATTGATTGTACTCGCCAAACATAAGTGTTGTTAGTTTAAGCCCGATGTCCATATCGAAAACCTGCAAGTATTTTTAATTGATTAAATTAAATCGGCTAGGGGTGCTGCTAGGATGCTTACACTTTATCCTTCCGAACGGCGCGTTAAAAAATGCAACAAGGCTATTTTAAACTTTTTTATAAGAGGAGAGAGAGTTTGTCACTGCTTGAGTAGTTTCAGAAATACTAAAGAGGGTCACATTTAATGTAGACCCTCTTCTTACATCTAAAATTATTTTAATAAACATATCATTGATATATAACTCTTCTAATCAAATAGCCTCGTATTGTTTTATATTGTACAAGAGATCAGCTAAACGTGAGTTAAGCAGTGAACTTCTGTAACCTGCTTTTTGCAGAGTTTTTAATTTTTCCAAATATAATTTAATTTCAGCTAAGTTATCAGAAAGGCCCTTATATACCAGTATTTCGGGAAGGCTTAATAAAAGCGAGTCATATGGAAAATCTTTATTTATTACCCGAAGAAATTCAACCTCTTTTTTATTACACTGAATGGGAAACTCTATGCCGTCTCCTCTACAAAGGTCATTAGTCAGCATACCTCCCCAATTGTTGGCACCAGGGTTTTCCTGAACATACTTAATATGTGCATCAATGAACTCAACGTATAGTTTCTTAACGCTGTCAGTTATTAATATTTGTTCACGCTGGTCTATTGTGATTCGACCCACGGGTGGAATATAAGGATATATAGGCATTCTAAGTGCTGAGTGGTGATTAATAAACTTTAGATTAAGTGACAATTTCATAGCTAAAACTATAGGATCTTTCTCTAAAACTAGATACTCGTCAAATTCAAAATAATTACCAGGATACCCAGTGATTTCCGAATAGCGAAGAGAACAAAATCCATCAGCAAGAGAATACAACCTATCTTTTAATACTTTTCGAGATTTATCATTCACTGATAAAGTATATTGCTGATCAGGATATATACCACTCCTACAACCCCAGTGATTTTCATCTTTATAGTTATAGTACGTATAAAAATAATAAGTAGCTTGTGGGTAACCTTCATCTTGTAATTTGCGTGCAATTTTATCGCCCTCTTCATAAGCACCAGCTAAATTTCTTAATTTATGCGCTTTGATTAGTTGAGCTTGCTCTGGGCTTTTCATTATTTCAGGAGAATATGGTTTACCGTATTTATTAATATTTGGTGGAGGGGTAAATTTACATCCAGTAAATAATAATACTAACAAATAAGTTATTACTATCTTTTTCAATTGTTTATTCCTTAACGTTGAGATATTTATCAAATCTAATGATACCTAAATTTTATTTTTTTGTATTACTTTTTCTGTGTTTTATAGGGATATAGTACTACCTTCATTGTCCGCTAGTTAGGGTGAAGTAGGGAGCTCGATTTGTAATGAGTTAACCTAAACTTAGCTTAGGCGTCCGTAAAAAGCCTCAGTGTTAATCCTAGAGTCGAGTAACATAATTAGTAGCGTAACCGTGCACGCTTATTTGCTTTTACTTTAGATATCAGTTGCCTTTACTTACTTAATAGCTACATTTTACTATAAAAAGCGTTGAGGTCTTTCAGGCCTTATAAAAGTGATTTTTCCTAAAATTCTAGATGTTATGCGCCCCTTTTCATTCGCCTGTTTTATTTGGTTATCTGCGTTTATTCACAGGTTTTAGCTGGTCAATACTGTCTCAAATGCTTAAGTCGGCGCGTATTTGCGTCTCATGGGTAAAATGGGGCGGGTGCAAAGCTAAGCGGTAAAAGGGCTGTCGGGGAGGGCGGTGTATCGTGCTAATAGGGCAGGAACTCTTGGTTAAAAGTGCAAGCTTGCTTATATAGTGACCTTAGAAATCACTTTTTCTCAGTATTCTTGTTATCAAGTCTAAAGTAGCAAAACATATAATACTCTACGGTGTGGACATAAATGACGGGCTCTAAATACTCCATGGCATGTAGTTTTCACCCTGAGTCAAGGTATCTGGCAGTGATTAAACTTTAGGCGGGGCTTTATACCCCGCTTTTTATAAAGTTAAATTACATTAGCGCGAAGTAAATTCGCACCTACAGGGTGAATATACCGTAAGTGGTGTTTTATACCTCGCACCCTGCGCTTTATAGGCGGTTAAAAATTAGCAAATACACCTAACCTAGCAAACGTTTCCCCGTACACATCCTTACCTTGGTACAACTCAGCTCCCCAACTTTTTGCGCCCATTATTGGGTTACTCAACTTACGTGTGTATGCCGTTTGCAGTTCGTAACTTGTTTTATAGCCACTGCGTTTATTTTCAAGCATACGGATAGTTGTATTTAAGCTTTCTATTTTACTTAATTGCCAATGCCAGTTTACGCTCATCGATTTAGCCGGAGTGTAGTCTGTGTAGTCGTGTTCATCACCCGCCCAGTGGCCAATTACGTTGCCTGAGTTACGGTTGCCATCTTGATATATACTATTTGCATACCAGCTCTTTTGTAAGTTACTGTGCTCGAAGCGTAAACTGTGGTTGTTGGCAATAAAAGGTAAATAAATACCAAAGCTATATGCATTATTGCGAGAACCACCCAATGTATCTTCAAGTGCTATTTCACCGTATAACTCGTAAGGAAGTGCATAAATACTATTGTTATACGCAAAAGTAATTGAGCCTAACTGATCTCCAAGCTCAAAATCTGCATCAACTTCCTCGGCATCTGAGCGAGTTATATTATCTTTAGTGCCAGGGGTAAAAAAACCTTCCGCAAAGTCTTTTAACGTAACGCTTCGCGGCCCACCACCAAATTGCATTAAGCGACTCAAGCCTATTGTTAGATTATCGGTTGCAGCAAAACTGGTATGCAAGCCAAATAAATAAGGCTTACCGGGTGTAAATTCATTACCGTTTACAGGATCGTAGTTACCTTTACGGATCCCGCGTTGCTCGGTCATTTTACTAATAAACATATCATAGCGAATATTAAAGCTGGTTATTGGCTTTACATTACTCAGTGTTATAGAAGGCATTGTTTTAGCGTGTGTGCTTAATAGCATGGCACTGTCGTTAAATGGTGAGTACCAATGTTCTCGATAACCTACATCTAATTGCGCGTACTTATTACCAAGGTAAAAAAAGCTTTGTGTAGGTAATATTTCATCTTCGTTGGCTATGCCAGCAACACTTACACCAAAGTCATAGGTAAGATCTTAAGAAATTGAGTTGAAGCTCAATTCATGATCAAATTGTTATTACCACACAAACCACAGAATCAAGAAAAGAGCTTCAAATGAATGCTAACATTTTTATTAATAAGTTAAAAAGTATCCTAAGTGAAAAAAAACTGAACCGACTTGGTAAACAAGTAGCATTTACTAAAAGAGAAAGAAATATTACCGCATTTCATATGGTTGTTAGTCTTGTTGCTGCGCTTGGGGATAAAAAAACGATCTATTTATCCGAAATATTAAGAGTTTATAATCAGCTAACAGGGCAGTCTATTAAGTATAAGCCTTTTCAAAACCAGTTAGTTAAACCTGAACTAGCTGAACTAATGCGAGAGGTAACAAATAGAGTTTTTAATTGTTGGATAAATGATGCGCTTAAGTACACGAAAAAAGATTTGTTCAAGTTTGAGAATATTTTAATTCAGGACGGTAGCTCTATTATGCTTCATCGTTCTTTAAAAGATGTTTTTCCTGGGCGATTTTCAAATACGTGTCCAGCAGCGATTGAATTGCATGCTACTTTAAATTTAACGCAAGGTTGCTTTGAAAAAGCAGGTATAACACCAGACAGTTATTCTGAACGTGAAGAACTTCCAACATTTAAAGAGTTGAAAGGACAGTTGTTACTTGCTGATAGAGGGTATTATTCAGGTAGTTATATTCATGAATTAGATAAAGCAGGAGGATTTTACGTATTAAGAGCTAAGGGGTTAAAAGCAGTCAGAGTACATAATGCTTTTAAGCAAAATGGACAGGAATTAACAGGAAGTCATTCCCCAAAGTTATGTGAATTGCTCCCCGAATTACCTAAAAATGATCTTATTGATATGAATGTTAGCATAAAAAACAAGCTAACAAGAGTCGTTGGGTATTGGTCAAAAAAAGAAAAACAATATACATTTTTAGTCACTAATTTATCTATTGATGAATTTACAGCGACTGAAATAGGCAAATTATATAGGTTACGCTGGCAGGTTGAATTACTTTTTAAGGAGTGTAAGTCTTATAATAATTTACGCGGCTTTCAAACATCAAACGCAACCTTACAAGAGGCGCGAATTTATGTAAGTTTAATAGTAACCACGCTTAAAAGGTTTTTAACTGGCTGTATTGAAAAGATATTCAAAACTGAAATATCTACAATGACAGTAGCAAAAACAACGGGTGTTTGGTGGATTGGCATATTAACAGCGATTATTAGGAAGCATAGGAAAGGATTGTTAAATGCAGTTAATGCAGCATTTGACTTTCTGAGGAAAAATACAGCTAGGGCACACCCCAAACGCGATCGAAAAACAGGAGTATTTCAGTATGGGGTAGAGCCAAATTTTTAAGGCTGTACTTAATATTTTTCTTAAGTACCTACCTATGACTCACAAGTAGTTTGTTAAGCACAATAGTGCTGGCTTCTCAGACAAATAACGTACAAAGTATGAACAATCAATTAAATCAGTCACAAATACAGGCTTGGCACTTTGAAAATGAACCGCTACCGCTGTATATTCGTAATACAAGCAGTGTAAAAAATCATTTAAAACACATACTCACAAACGCAAACTGTCATAAATCAATAAAACAGTTTACCCAAAGCATTGGTGTGCAAACGCTTTTATGTAATAAAGCGCATGCATTAATAAACACCAATACACCGGCGCAATTTAAAGCTGTAGATGAGCATTTTGACCAAAGCATTAATCAATTGAGAAAAACATTATGAGCCACACAAGCGATACACAAATACCTTTAAACATTGCCGTACTTACAGTAAGCGACACGCGCGATGCGATTACTGATACCTCAGGTCATTACTTAATTAAAGCGCTAACTGAGGCGGGTCATCACTTAGCGGATAAAGACATAGTTAAAGACGACGTTTACCAAATGCGTGCAGTGGCATCGCAGTGGATAGCCGATGACACCATTCATGCTATTTTAGTGACTGGCGGTACAGGCTTTACTGAGCGCGATTCAACACCAGAGGCATTTGCGCCGCTGTTTGATAAAAGCGTAGACGGTTTTGGTGAGCTATTTAGGCACATATCGTACGGCGAAATTGGTAACTCTACTATTCAATCTCGTGCATTGGCAGGACTTGCTAACAACACCGTTATTTTTTGTATGCCAGGCTCTACAGGCGCATGTAAAACAGCGTGGACAGGCATAATAAAAGATCAACTTAACTCAATGCATAAACCGTGTAACTTTGTACCGCACATTACCATTGGTAAAAAGTGTGAATCGCGTGAGCAATAGTATGTTAAGCCACGTTGACGAAAACGGCCAAGCTAATATGGTTGATGTATCGCTCAAAGAAGTAACCCTGCGCGATGCCTCAGCTGAAGCCTTTATTAGCATGAGCAAGCTTGCCTTTGAGCAAGTAATGCTTAATCAAAACAAAAAGGGAGATGTGCTAGGCGTGGCACGCATTGCAGGTATTCAAGGCGCTAAAAAATGCGCTGATTTAATCCCGCTTTGTCATCCGCTTGCACTTAGTAAAGTCGCTGTTGATTTTGAACTTGATGAAGCAAACAGCCAAATTAAAATAACCAGCTACTGCAAACTTGCAGGTAAAACGGGGGTTGAAATGGAAGCGTTAACAGCGGTATCTGTGGCTAGCCTTACTTTGTTTGATATGTGTAAAGCAGCCGACCCTCTAATGGAAATTAGCGGCATGCGCGTTACTCAAAAAGCAGGGGGCAAAAATGGTAGTTGGCAACGCGATTAATCCAAACGATGCAATATCTAGCGCCGGGAAAGTAGAGTTATTGTTTTTTGGGCAACTAAAAGAGCGCTTGAAGTGCAGTAAATTAAGCCTTGAGATTACGCAGCCGCTTAGTATTTCAGAGCTTAAATTAAGATTAGTTAGCCAATACCCGCATTGGCAACCGTGGCTGGAGGAGCGTGAGCTACTTGCAGCGCTTAACCAAACTATGTCATCAAGCGACGCAATAGTGAAAGCAGGGGATGAGCTTGCCTTTTTCCCGCCGGTTACAGGTGGCTAATGAGCATACATATTCAAGTACAAATTGATGATTTTAATGTAGGTGACGAGCACAATGCGCTTTGTAGTAATAATAAAAGCGATGGCGCTGTTGTCACCTTTACAGGTTTGGTAAGAGAGTTCAGCAGTGGCGATAACGTTACTGCACTTGAGCTTGAGCACTACCCTGGTATGACTGAGCAACTGCTTCAATCTATTGCAGAGCAAGCACAAACTCGCTGGCAACTGGCGAGAATATGCATTATTCACCGCGTTGGTTACTTAGCACTTGGCGAGCAAATTGTATTTGTAGGCGTAACTTGCCGCCATCGCCAAGCCGCGTTCGAAGGCGCACAATTTATAATGGATTATTTAAAAAACCACGCCACGTTTTGGAAAAAAGAGCACTTTAAAGACTCATCAAATTGGGTTGAGTTTAAACAAAGTGACAAACAAGCGCTGGGCAAGTGGGAAGAGTGATACAGATATTTAATTATTTACGTTCAGTAAAGGCTTTATAGCTCGATAATAAATAACTTATGTAACTCTCAGTTTGCGTGTGAAGTCTGCGTTTTTCGTGTTATAAATCAGCAATATTAGATTGTTAGCTCGACCCAAGTCTGGAAGACATATGCGCACATCAAAAATGTTATATTTTACAATATTATTACTTGTTCTACTTTCAGCTTTTCTTGCTGTATGGGTATATGATTTAAAAGAAGGTAAAGATTTACTAAGCTTTACCATATCAACAGTAAGCTTTTGTATAGCCGTATTAGCTTTATTTATTACTGTTAGAACATATACATCAATTGATAGTGTAAATAACATTAGTAAAATGGAAGGTAACATTTTAGATAATGAAAATTACGTAACCTCACTTCCAGAGTTAATTAATCAGTTTAAGTCCCAAGATGAAAATACACTAGAGAAAGAAATTTTTGACTCTATTGAGCATAAACTAAAAAAAGAGTCAGAAACCGCCGTCCTCTTTGCCGATACCCTGCAATATATAATTGACCTAATTGTTTTATTTCCAGCTGTTTTTAATGCATCAGAAACTAACAAAGTACTTTATAAAAAGCGTATGGATACAATTTTGTCAGAAGTTGATAGGCGCTGTGAAATATTGCACTCGGTGAGTAAAGGTAATTCAATTCAAATAACGGAAACAATAAAGCTATTTAAAGCTGTTGTGTCTTACCAAAGTTTTGTAGCTGATGATAATTTTAATATTCATGCAGACTTACTTCATGTGAGAGGTCCAATTCTTCGTAACCCAGTGACAAAAACTATTTACCATAATTACCTAGGTTTGTATTACAACAAAAAAGGCATGCATTTATTACGAGAGTCGCTAAATATGAACTCTGTAGATATTTTGTCGATTGATGGTTTAGAGCTGGCTCAAAAAAATATTAATACCATAGAGCCATCAATACTTGAAGAAGTAAGTATGTATCTTAAATCTGCCGCTGAGCAGTTCGATAAAGCACTTAAAGTATCTAGCGAAGATGTTATGTGGCCTGGTTTTATTAATTACAATAAAGCACGTACGGTATACTTTTTATCTTTACTATCAAATACAAAGCTTAATTGGTTAGATATTCTCGACGAAGCAATAGAGTCTCGCAGCAGGTTAAATCGACTAATTGACGAAATTTTAATGATAGACAGATCAAAACCAGCCAATATTGTTAGTACACATTTAAGAGAGTTTTTTCTGTATCAAGAAGAGTTAGCACGTACAGTAAAATTGAATATTTTACTGTCGAATAATCTAACCAGACAAAATAATGCATCTATTATATATAAAGGGATTAATATCTCTGATATATCAAACGAAAAACTAACTGAATTATTTGTATCAATACAAAAGTTTTCTACAGTTAGTATTTACCAAGAAAAAATCATAAGTCGACTTAAGAATAACCTCGCTGTGACAAGCTAATAAAGCTTCAGCGAGAAAGTAGGGATATATACTATTTTTAGACTTTTATTTTTACGGCTTTTTTCTCATCATAAAAAAGCCACCTACCTATGCATGAAAAGTCATAGCAAGAATAAATGGCTCTTTATTAAAATGTTTTTTGGACTGAGCTTATTTTATTACACTTTTCCAATGCTCACATCAGGCATTAAATTGAGCCTGTTATGAATGGCATGATGGATGAAAGATAACTTAGTTCGCACCGCTTGAGTAAGTACAAATGGGTAGGCATCGGCAAGTCCCATGCTGCGATTTAGTGAATTTAGAATGATCGAAAATTCCATCCAAGTATCTAAAATAGCATCAATCGATGTTTGTGAATTAAAGTAATAAGCACTTTGTGGCAATCGAAGCTCGTCTGCTTCATCTAATCCATTGCTTGTTTTTGTAGCTGTTTATGGGCTTGCTCTTCGGTGAGCTTTAACTGCTCAATAAGTATGTACTTGGCTTGGTGAATTACCTTTTGCTCACTAATAACTTTTTTAGCATCAAGTAACGCTTGGTTTATTTGTTTTATATGCTGGCTTTGCTCGATAATTAAATCATACATAGTTTTATTACTGTTGAGCTTATCGGCCGCTATATTTTGGTTTACTTCTGGCTCTGGTTGCTTAATGGCTAATTGGCCAAAAGTAGGGGCTATGTGTTGCTCTGCCATATTGTTAAGTACTTGCTTATTTGTATTTAAACTACGTTGAGCACAGGCTATTTGCATTGCTGCAGTATCAATTAATTGATCTGCTATATTTTGTTCAATTTTGTGCATTATATCTATGCGCGTAGTGGTTACTTCGTACCATACTTCGCTTAGTTGCGAGAGCGGTTGAGCATTCTCGTCATCGAGTTTTTGCAGTAAACTTCTAAGTTGCTCTACCTGATTATTAACCTGATGTGTTGTTAACGTGGCAAAGCATTTTACAAGGTGCGCATCGGCGTACTCATTAAAAAAGTCAAAGCTGTGGTTTTGCTCTTGTTCAAAATGCGCGAGTTGTTGTTTTTGCTCAGTGGTAAATTTACTCGCTGCAAATGCTTGTGCACCACAGGCGCGCTCTTGTCCTGCGTACTCTTTACCTTGCATAAAATTGAAAAATGCGACTAACAAACGCGTTATTTTAGGATCGCTTGCGCCATCTGCTGCCTCTAAAATAATATTGAGTAAACTAGCAATTAACTGCGTGAACGACTGCGTAGCATGCACTGCACTAATGTTTTGTTGTGCTATTTGATTGCGTAATTCGGGCAATGCGTCAAGTGTTTGCAGGCTATAGGTAATTAAATTAAATAACCGAGTATGACCAGTATCGGCGTTGTCGTTTATAAATGTTTGTTTAAGAGAATCATAAAATGCAGTTTGTGCGCTGCTGCTTAAAGGAATTTGTTCTTGTAATTGGGTTTTAAATCGCTCGCGATTTGAGGCCAAAAATATATTACTCATTGCACGTTCTTTTTGTAACTGATGTACAAAATCGCCTAACTTAGTAAGCGAGGCACAACTGTTTTGTAATTGCTTTAGCGCGTGTATTTCTTGATACTTAGCCGCTAATAAAAACTGTTTTGTGAGAGGATTGCTTGTCGCCATTGGTATTATTCCACACTTTTTTGTTTTTAAAGTGCAACCACTGTTCCAATCATTAATAAATTTCATCATTGAATTTAAAATCAAGCTAATACAATTGCTTAAAGTGTTATTTTTGTTTTTCACTTTGTTTCTATAATTTAACTTACCATTAATTTTAACTTATTTGGTGCATTTAAGTATGTTGTTGCACACAACTTGAACCCAAATTAAAAACAAAAAAAGCGCCTACTCCTGGGGAGGTAGTAAGCGCGAAAAGTGCATTATTCATTTTACGTCATGCGTTAACATTTACACTGTTTAGTAACTCAGGACTAATAGCCATTTTATGATTTATTACTTCACCAATCATAATTAGGGTAGGGCCTTGAAGGTTGTGTTTAGCATGCTCATTTACTATTTTCTCAAGCGTACTGGTAATTACTTTTTGCTTAGTAGTAGTGGCATTCTCTATTAGTGCGATGGGTGTATTACTTGGCCAGCCCACTGATTGCAAACCGTTGCTTAGCGTTTGTAAGCGCGAAAGCCCCATATAAACCACTAAAGTGGGGTTGTTGTTTGCAGGCATAAACGCGTAATTTTGCCAATGAGGTTGCTTGTTAGGATCGGCAAACTGCGCTGTTAAAAATGTAACACTACGCGCTACATCGCGTGCAGTGAGCGGAATACCCGTATAAGCGGACGTAGCACAAGCCGTTGTCACACCCGGAACAATAGCAAAATTAATATTATGCTCACTAAGCGCATCGGCTTCTTCGTTAATACGTGCAAATATACTCGGATCGCCGCCTTTTAAACGCACTACGTTTAAGCCTTGTTGTGCGTATTTAACCAGTAGTTCGCAAATGTTAGCTTGGGTCATCGAATGTTTACCCGCACGTTTACCTACAAATACTCGCTGTGCTTTTTTAGGAAGCGTTTTTAATAAATCATCGCTTACTAACCAATCGTATAAAACAACATCGGCGGTATTAATTAAACGCTGCGCTTTTACCGTAATTAGCTCTGCTTCTCCTGGGCCCGCACCAATTATATAAACGTTGCCGCTTTTGACGCTGCGACTATTTGAGCTTGTTAGCTTAGTAACAAGCTTATTTAGCCACACGTTTTCAATACCCGAAAAATAAGACAGTACACTCATACTATTCCCTTAAGCCACTGCTGTTGTAACTTTTGGTTCAGAGCTTATAAATACACTGCCGTCTTCAATTTTTGCATTAAAAACCGGTAAGTGTATTGCTTCTGCTTCTAAACATTCGCCTGTTTCTAGGCAAAAGTGTTGCTTATATAAAGGCGATGCGACAACTAATTTATTGTCGATTGAGCCAATAATGCCACGCGACAATACATTGGCTTTGCCAATCGGGTCGTAGTTGCTAATGGCAAACACAGCCGTTGGATTTTGTGGAATGTAAAAAATAGCCACTTGCTGATTATTAACTAATGCGCATACGCCGCTATTAGCCACTAGGTTGTCGATTGTTCCAATATTATGCCAAGACATCAGCTTGCTCCTCTTCAACTTCCATTACTGGAATACGGTTTTGTGTATTACGTTGATCACGCTTTTCGGCTTCTGTAGCAGGGCGTATTTGGTTACGCTCTTGCACAAACAAAATGTTGTCGTCGGTTTCGGGGCTATTAACAAACTGGCGGAATCGTTTGGCAGCATCTGGGCTTTCAATCGCTTTTTTCCATTCACACGCATAGGTTTGTGTAATTAATTCCATTTGCGCTTCTAGCTCGTCGCAAATGCCTAAGCTGTCGTCAATTACTACGCTTTTAAGGTAGTCTAAACCGCCTTCAAGGTTTTCCATCCATACCGACGTACGCTGTAATTTGTCAGCCGTTTTAATGTAAAACATAATTACGCGGTCAATGTATTTAATTAGTGTTGGCGTGTCTAAATCGGTCGCAAATAAATCAGCATGGCGAGGGCGCATACCGCCATTACCACACACGTATAAGTTCCAGCCATTTTCGGTGGCTATAATGCCAATATCTTTACTTTGTGCTTCGGCGCATTCGCGGGTACAACCCGATACCGCCATTTTAAATTTATGCGGTGCGCGTAACCCTTTGTAGCGGTTTTCAATTTCTATTGCGTGTCCAACGCTATCTTGCACACCATAACGACACCACGTACTACCCACACACGATTTAACAGTTCTAAGAGACTTACCATAGGCATGACCGGTCTCAAATCCGGCTTCTATAAGTCGCTCCCAAATAACAGGAAGCTCTTCTAAACGCGCACCAAATAAATCGATACGCTGACCACCAGTGACTTTGCAGTACAGGTTAAAGTCTTTGGCTACTTGTCCAATTACAATGAGTTTGTCGGGTGTTATTTCGCCGCCAGCAATACGCGGTACCACAGAGTACGAACCATCTTTTTGCATATTTGCTAGGTACGTATCGTTAGTGTCTTGCAAACCAACATGAGCGGGCTCTAAAATAAAGTCGTTCCATGTTGAGGCTAAAATAGAGCCAATGGCAGGTTTACATATTTCACAGCCATGACCGCTGCCGTGTTTAGTTAGTAAGTCATCAAAGCTTTTAATGCTTTCTACTTTTACCATGTGCAGTAGTTCTTGGCGTGAATACGCAAAGTGCTCACATACATGGTTGTTTACTTCAACTCCACGACTTGCTAATTCGTTATCAACAACTGATTTTAGTAACGCAGCACAACCGCCACAGCCGCTTGCTGCTTTAGTGCATGATTTTACCGAGGCTAAATCGCATGAGCCGCCATCGATTGCACCCACGATGTCGCCTTTACTCACATTGTGACACGAACAAATAGTGGCGGTGTCGGGTAGGGCACTGCCAGATAACGACGGCGCGCCGCCGCTATCTGGTAAAATTAAACACTCAGGGTTTTCTGGTAAGTCCATGTCGTTAAGCATGTACTGCAATAAAGTATCGTAGTCGCTGGTATCGCCAACTAGTACAGCGCCCAGTAATTTATCGCCTTTTTCACTTAGTATGATTTTTTTATAACAGCCGCGAATAGCGTCTTGGTATATAAGCTCTTTACAGTCAGGCGTTTTTGCATGAGCGTCGCCAATTGAGCCTACTTCTACGCCTAACAACTTAAGTTTAGTGCTCATGTCGGCACCTAAAAACTCAAGCTCGCCACCACTTAATTGGCTCGCTGCAACGCGCGCCATGTTGTAACCCGGTGCGACTAAGCCAAATAGTTTTTTGTCCCACAGGGCGCATTCCCCAATGGCTAAAATATCAGGATCAGATGTTTGGCATTGGTTATTAATAATAATACCGCCGCGTTCACCAAGCTCTAAATCAGCAATTTTACCTAGCTGATCATACGGGCGAATACCGGCAGAGAACAAAATTAGGTCTGTTTCTAAAAATGACTCATCCGAAAAATTTAATCTAAAGCGACTCGTTTCGCCTTTTACTATTTCGCTGGTCGCCTTTGATGTATGTACCGTTACGCCAAGTTTTTCTATTTTATTTTTTAGTAGCGTACCGCCTTGTCCATCAAGCTGAACAGCCATAAGTTGTGGCGCAAATTCAACTACGTGGGTATCAAGCCCCAGTTGCTTAATGGCGTTAGCGGCTTCAAGCCCCAATAAACCACCGCCAATAACAACACCGCTTTTACTTACAGCGGCACTGGCTTTTATTTGTTCTAAATCTTCTAATGTACGATACACCAAACAATGAGGTTGGTCGTTACCTTTTATAGGCGGCACAAATGGAAATGAACCTGTTGCCAATATAAGCTTATCGTACGGGTATTGCTCACCAGTTAGCGTGGTTACTATTTTTGCTGTTCTATCAATGCCTTCAACCCACTGGCTGGTATGCACATTAATATTAAGTTGTTTGTAGTTGTCGTGAGTGGTAAGTGCTAAATCGGCGGCTGTTTTGCCATCAAATACACTTGATAAGTACACGCGATCGTATGCAAGATTTGCTTCTCCGCAAAGTACCGTAATGTCTGCGTTGGCATCGCTTTGGCGCATTTGCTCAACAAAGTGGTGTCCGACCATACCATTACCAATAATGAGTATTTTTTGCGAGGTTTGCATATGGCATTCCTTAAAGTGACGGTTTAAATACAAATAACAAAAAAGCCCGCCACAAATACGCATTAAGCATAATTGTGTGCGGGCTTCTTTGCCGATGGTTGCTAATAGCTATAGTGCCAACAACCTAAATTTTTGCCGTAAATAAAACTGGCTTGTTAATAGAGTGTTTGCAAAAATATAGCCAGTTTTTTAAATTGTTGTTTAAATAGTATTTAATGTTTTTTTAGAGTGAATGAAAAACCCGTTTTGACATATGTTGGTGCGCGCCTGGCACTAAGAGGGTGCAAGTATTGTCATTGTATTGTGCATTATCAGTCAATAAAACACCCATTATCATTCATTGTGTATTGAGTTAAATTTAGCCCATAAAATACGCACACGAATTACAAGCAAAATGATAAACACAAATTCAATAGATGATTCCCCTTTTCACGAAGGCGAGTTGGCAATACAAGACAAACTCGGTAAACGAAAAATAATGGCAACATTTAGCAAACGTGGCGTGCGCTCATTTATGCCAGAGCAGCATCAAGCCTTTTTTGAGCAGTTACCATTTGTGGTTGCAGGCAGTGTTGATGAAAACGCTGATCCGTGGGTATCTATTGTTTCAGGTATGCCTGGCTTTTTAAGCTCACCCACACCCATATCATTATTAATGACCCACGCGGTTGATAAAAACGACCCCTTACATAACACGTTAAATATTGCCGGCTCGCCAATTGGTTTATTAGGCATTGAGCTAAGCACGCGTAGGCGTAACCGTTTAAATGTGCGCGTAGGTGAGGTAATTAATGATAATCAGGTGAGTTTTTGTGTTGATCAATCCTTTGGAAATTGCCCGCAGTATATTCAAACGCGCGACTTAGTGTTCAACACAGACCCTTTACTTAAAAGTAATGCACTGCAAAAAGTTGAATTTAATACACTTGATAACGCAGCTAGTGCGTTAATTGACACCGCCGATACATTTTTTGTTTCGAGTTTTATAACCGCAAAAAACAACCCAGAAATTGAAGGTGTTGATGTTTCTCACCGTGGTGGGTTGCCGGGTTTTGTAAAACGCGAAGGCAACACATTAACGATTCCTGATTACGCAGGTAACAATTTTTTTAATACCTTAGGTAACTTTTTATTAAACCCAAAAGCAGGTTTGTTATTTCCTGATTTTGACACGGGTAATGTATTAATGCTTACTGGCAGCGTTGAAGTTTTATGGGACGGGAACCAGAGCTTGAAGGCTTTATTGGCGCAGACCGAGGCTGGAAATTTACCCTCACTAAAGGAATGAGGCTTAAAAATTTACTCCCGTTTAGTGCTAAATTTGATGCTTATTCCCCTAACACTAAAATGACGGGCACATGGCTTGAGGCTGATAAAAACAAACAAGCCGAAAAACTAAAACATACTTGGCAGCCTTTAAAAGTAACTAAAATAATTAAAGAAAATAATGTAATTACCTCCTTTTATTTAGAAGGGCATAACAATACAACCTTGTTACCGTTTAAAGCTGGGCAGCATTTAACTGTACAAATACCATGTAAAAATAGTAGCAATAGCAGTAACAGCAAACCTGTTATTAGAACCTACACCGTGTCATCGAGCCCTCATGAACTATTTTATCGGTTATCGATTAAAAAAGAGCTCAGTGGCGAGGTGTCTAACTACTTTCATGATGAGGTAAAAGTAGGCGACGTTATTTTAGCTAAATACCCACAAGGGCAGTTTTTTATTGACCCAACTAGCGCCAAACCAGCAGTACTAATTGGTGGCGGGATAGGTATTACACCTATGATCTCAATGGCTAAACATATTGCCAATGAAGGGTTAAGAACCCGCTATACACGCCCTTTGCATATTTTCCATAGTGCTAAAAGTGCCCAACAGCGTGCGTTTTATAACGAGCTAAAAACACTTGCAGATACGAGTGGCGGGGCAATTGATTACTACTCACTTTTATCTCAGCCTGAGCTTGATGAAAAACAAGGCGATGGCTTTAACGTAAAAGATGAGAGTTTTAATTTAAAAGACGAAAGCTTTGATTTAAAAGGGCGCATAAATGCGGATGTGTTTAGGTATTATTTACCACTTGATGATTACGAGTTCTTTTTATGTGGACCGCAAGCGTTTATGCAACACGTATATAACGAGCTGTTATTGCTCGGTGTGCAGGATAAAAACATATTTGCTGAAGCATTTGGACCCTCCAGTATTAAGCGCAAAGTACTTAACACAAGCGAAGCGCCTAATAAAAGCAAAGAGATTAGCGTAGAAGAAGCAGACAACACCATCATTAAATTTAGTAAATCGGGCTTTGAACAGCGCTGGAATAAAGGCGATAACACTATACTTAATGTAGCCGAATCCCATGGCTTAGAACCTGAGTTTGGCTGTCGAAACGGCAGTTGCGGCAGTTGCGCTGTAAAAATAAATGCAGGAGCTGTGGTGTATCGCAATACCGTAAGTTACCCAGTAGAGACAGGGCAGGCGCTAATTTGCTGCGCCGTACCTGCTAAAGGCGTTGAGGTGCTTGATTTAAATCTGTAGTGTTTTGAAATATAGCGTTTTTATATACAGCGCTTTTAAATACAAAACTATGCGCTAAAACTAAAACAACTGTTTTTTGTTAAACAAACGGAGCGTTTTAAAAACGCTCCGTTGAATTACTTTTATTAAAACTCAAAATTAAAACTGACCGTAAGTCTTCTTCCGTCTAGCACAACGCCGTAGGTTTCATTGGTCACTACACGGTTTGTAACATTGTATAAACCAGCCATTACTTTCAGATTATCAGTCATCCAATATTGTGCGCCTATGTCCATCATGGTGTAGCCGGGTGTACCATCACTTAAGCTTGTACGGCTTAAATAGTCAGTAGTTTCACCACGGTAGTTTACACGACTCCATAAATTTATCGTGTCACTCGCATCCCAGTTTAAGGTTGCATTAGCCATACTCTTGGGTATTTTATTTAAAGGCTCGCCTGCAAAGTCTCCAGATTTTTGCTCAGAGTCTGTAAAAGAGTAGTCAGCTTTAAAGCGAAGGTTGTCGGCAATACGGTAGTTTACAGTCGCTTCTACCCCTTGCATTTCTGCCTCTGAAATATTTTTTTGCGTACTCAAAAATTGATAAGTGTTCCCACTGAATTCACATTGATAGTTTTCAAAATCATTTCTATCAATATTTTCACTAATACAGTAGCGATCTTCTGCTATTTTATCATCAAAATCAGTATGATAAAACGTTAAGCTGGTCGATAGTCCAATTTTAGGATCGTTATAAATAAAACTAACTTCGTAGTTAACGCTAGTTTCTGGATCTAAGTCAGGGTTACCTATTATCAGGGCACGTGAAATGGATGTTCCAGTGGAAGATAGGTTAGGAGATCCGCCCCCACCTGTGCCTCGACCAAAGCCTGCAGTAGCTTGAGATAATGAAGGCTGAGTATATCCTGTAGAAACCCCTCCTTTAACAGTAAAGCGGTTATTTGCATGCCAGTTAGCATAAATCCTAGGTGACCAATGAGAACCAAATTGCTCATCGTTATCGTATCTTAAACCGGTAGTTATGGATAAGTCTTTTATAAAGTTCCATTCAACCTCAGTAAATAAAGCCCCAATCCATCGGTCAACAGTATCACTGGCAATAGCCACGTTGGCATCTAGTAAACCATTCGTTTCGTCAACAAGTTCTTCGGTTTTATATCGTGCGCCCACAGTGTAAATATGTTGCTCTGCTGCATAAGTTGCAGATGTATTAAACGTAATTATTTCTTCTTTTTTATCTTCATCTTGCACGCGTTCAGATAAATCTTGCTGAATATAAGTGTTTGTTGTTAATTTTCCGTAATTACCCATATGGGTGAGGGAGTACATTTGTTTTTCAAATTCGTACTGTGAGCCTTCTGCATCAATAGCTATTGAGTTACCTGGTGTATGCTCAAAATCAATATTTGATGTATCGTAGGCTAGACTCACCTTGTTTTTATCATCAACGGCCCAGTTAAATTTAACCCCAAATTGGGTTGTATCTGAGTCTGGGCGGCTAGCAGTAGCGTCGCCACCGCCAGAGTAATCACTTTCATCTGTATGTTGTATTGAGCCTGTAAGCTCCATGCCTAATACATCTTTAATTAACGCACCGCCAGCGTAAAAGTCGGTATTGTATTGATCATTACTCACATCATTCATAGATGAAGTATAGCTTGCGGCTAAGCTTGCGGCCCATTGTTGTGGAGCAGTACGAGTAATAATATTAATCACTCCGCCCATTGCTTCAGAGCCGTAAAGTGATGACATAGGACCACGAATAACTTCCACACGTTCAATCATTGCAAGTGGTGGAATACCTATTTGTTTACCCCCATCTGAGCCATTAGTATTTACTGAACGACCTGCCGAAAGAGGGCGACCATCGACAAGGTATAATGTGTATTGATCATCCATACCACGGATACTAATATCTTGCATATTACCGCCACCAGTTACATATACGCCTGGTATATCGCGAACAGCATCAACAACAGTGGTATAAGATTGTTTACGTAGCTCTTCTTGTAATATGACCGAAATAGATGCAGGGGCATCTATAATTTTCTGCTGATAACCGGTTGCCGTTACAACCATTGTTTCCATTTCATTTGTTTTTTCTGCCGCTGAAGCGCTCATGGCTATAGGGATCAAAATAGCGAGAGGTAACTTTTTACAGGTCAATGGTACTAACTTCGACATTGATCGTTTGGACATTAAAATGTTCTCCTTTACATATAGGCCTAAATTCAAGAGTGCAAATGATAATACTTACTGTTATCATGTAAAGGGAGTTAAGTGGAACAGTGTGTTGCCAAAGTTGCAACACATGTTGATCGTTTGCTCGTGTAATGGCTAGTTTATTAGCATGTAAATTAGCCGTCACTGAGCGTATTAAACGCAGTAGGGATGTTGCAATGCCTCAATTTAAAGAATTACGTAGTTTTGTCTCTGTGGTTAGTTCAGGAAGCTTATCAAACTCGGCAAAAGCACTGCAGTTATCTAAATCAACTATTAGCCGACATCTTAAAAACTTAGAGCAAGATGTAGGGAGTATTTTACTTAAAAGAATGCCTAACAGCTTGGTGCCTACAGAGGCAGGGCTGTGTTTTTACGATTATTGTGAGCAAATACTAAGTATAGCGAAAGAAGCTAAACAAGAATTAGACACCTTAGATGAAAAAGTACAGGGTGAAGTAGTTATCTATGTTGATAGCGGCTTATTAAGAGGCTGGCTAGGTGATGTTGTTACTCAGTTTTTAACGCGCTTTCCAGATGTTAGCGTGACTTTTAAAACAGATATAAAATCTAACTCAAACCAATGGCAAGACAATATTTTGCTTTGTATGGGACAGTTACCTGAATCCAGCCAACGCCAAGAAAAACTCTGTATTCTTTGGCAGGGGGTATTTGGTAGTAAAGATTACTTTAAGTGTAATGGCTATCCTAACTCACCGGAAGATTTAATAAATACTCACTGGTTACAATTAATTGGCAATAAAAATGAGCAGTTAGTTATGACAAACCAAGGAGGAGAAACATTAAGTGTACTAGTTCCTTCGTCACGAATTCAGTCAGATCAGTTGGTGTTACAAGGAGATGCAATAAGCCAAGGGCATGGGCTTGGTTTACTGCCTCTATGGCAAGCAAACATGCGTCTTAATGCTCACCCCGAATGCTTTGAGCGTTGTTTAAAAGATTGGGTAGGTCATCCTGTTCCTATTTGGTTATGTTATCCTTTTGGCAAATTAGCCAAAAAGCAGCGTGCTTTTATAGAGCATATAAAAAGCAATTTACCGCAGGAATGGGATAATGAGCTTTGCCAAGAAATGTAAATTTTATTTAGTATTACTTAGACAATTTATTTTAAGTGTTTTAGAAACTGCAACGTAAAAAACCGCTTTTTAATCAATAAAAGCAAATGCTACTCATTATCATTTGGTGTGTGGCATGCTAGCATATCCTTAATATGTTCATAAATTAAAAAGGAAATATAAATGTACGGCATACTAATAAAAATGTTTTTTATAGCTGGTTGTAGTTTTTTCTCAGTAGCTAGCTTTGCTAATTACCCAATAACAATTAGCCAAGGGAATACCCAAGTTATTATAAAACAAAAGCCTATAAAAGTAGTTGTATACGATTTAGGTGTACTTGATACATTAACAGCACTTGATATTGATGTAACAGCGGTTGCTAAGGGAGTGTTTCCTGAATATTTAGCTCATTATAACTCCCCAAACAAAGCAATAGCGGGTAGCTTATTTAAGCCAGACTTTGAGGCACTTAAAAAAATTAAACCTGATTTAATTATAGTCGGACCACGCAGCCGTAGAGCATTAGATAAATTAACTGCAATTGCACCTACCATCGATTTAACATTAAGTTCCGATGATTTTGTCTCTAATATTAAAAGAAATATTATACTACTGGGTGATGTTTTTGAAAAACAACAGCAAGCAAAGTTATTGTGGAACAATTTAAATAATAAAATTAATGCTTTGCAGGCTAAAGCAATGGGTAAAGGGCCTGGGCTTGTTTTATTTACTGTAAAAGATATGTTTATTGCGCACTTACCTGGAGACAGATTTGGTATGGTGTATGAACTACTTGGTATACAAAGCTCAAATAAAATTAATAAACCGCAGCTAAAAGATAACGATAAAAGCCAAACTAAAGTGCAAAAAGCCAAACAAGCTGCAGTATTAACAAAGGATTATATGGCAACAAAACCAAATTGGCTGTTTATACTCGACAGAGGTTTAGCAACTGGTGGACAAAGCAATATTGAGCAAGCTTTAGCAAAAGCACCGTTTATAGAAAACTCTCAAGCGTGGCAACAAAAACATGTTTACTACTTAAACCCAACGCAATGGTATGTAATAACAGGCGGCTATACGAGTGTTCTTAATACTGTTAACGAGTTAAATACTATTTGGTAAACATTTTTATTAAAGGTGAGCTGATTATGAATATTTGCTCACCAATTCACTTTAGTTAGATACAAAACGGATAGCGAAAAATTGAAATTTCCTGCATATATATTGGTCATAAATAGAATTTAGCTCAGTACTTTTAAAAACTGCAACAAATAGGTAACTCTACTTATTCTGGTCAACCCGAACTAAACACTTTAAGTTGAGAACTTTTAAACTCCACAGGTAATAAGTGATCATTTACTGAATGCAGCCGAAGCCTATTGTTTAGAGTCTAAAATTGGCTGTCTAAACGTCGGTTGAGGCAGTTGCGCAGTTAAAATAAATACAGGGAGTGTGTAGTGGCATAGTTAATTTGGCCACCTATTAAGAGATGTTATGATTGATTTCATAGCAGCATTAGGTGCCAAGATGAAGAAGAAAATACGTAAGTCATTTAGTCCTGAATTTAGACTAGAAACGGCTCAATTAGTGGTCGATCAAAATTACACCCAAGAAGAAGCGGCCAAGGCGATGGGGGTGGGTAAATCGACTATCAGTAAGTGGGTTAGGCAATTACACGAAGAACGCGCAGGTAAGGCCCCTAAAGCCATGCCGATGACGCCAGAACAGCTTGAAATACGGGAATTGAAAAAGCGCATTGAACGAATAGAGCTGGAGAAAGAGGTTTTAAAAAAGGCTACGGCTCTGTTGATGTCCGACTCCCTGAACAGCTCTCGTTAATCGAGAAACTCAATCAGAGCCAGCCTAAGCGCTATCCAGTTACTTTATTGTGTGAGGTATTTGACGTACATCGCAGTACCTATAAATACTGGCTAGCCAGGGATAATGAAATTTGTCCTGAGCGAGTTCGTTTACTCAGCGATATTAAGCAGATACACAATGAGAGTAACGGCTCTGCGGGGGCCAGAACGATTGCTGATATCGTGACACAGCGCGGCACAAATCTCAGTCGATATCGTGCCGGCAGGCTCATGAAACAACTTGAGTTGGTGAGTTGCCAACTTCCGCAACATGCTTGCAAAAAGGCGGCAAAAGAGCATGTAGAGATACCCAATTTATTGAATAGACAATTTGCCGTCACTGAGCCTAATCAAGTGTGGTGTGGCGACGTGACCTATATTTGGACTGGCAATCGCTGGGCTTATTTAGCCGTTGTGATGGATTTATTTGCTAGAAAACCGGTGGGCTGGGCGATGTCGTTATCCCCTGATAGTCAATTGACCATGCAAGCTTCAACCATGGCCTATGAGCGCAGAGGAAAGCCGAAAGACGTGATGTTTCATAGTGACCAAGGTAGCCATTACACGAGCAGGAAGTTCAGACAATTAATTTGGCGTTACCAATTGACTCAAAGCATGAGTCGCCGTGGAAATTGTTGGGACAACAGTCCAATGGAACGATTTTTTAGAAGTTTAAAAACGGAATGGGTACCCACTACAGGTTATAGGAGTTTTACCGATGCTAAGCATCATATAACGGATTATATTGTTGGCTACTACAGCCAGACTAGGCCGCATCAGTACAATGCTGGTTTAAGCCCAAACGAGTCAGAGAAAAGATTCTGGCTTTACTATAAAACTGTGGCCAATATTACTTGACCACTACAGGTTATTAACTACTCTAGGCATTATGCCTCAGAGCCTATACGATAGGGTAGAGCTATATATCTACCTTGAAAATATTCACACTTATTTTCAATAAGGATATCATAGGTTTCATTATCTTCAATTAGGCATGTAATAAACTTTATACCTAAGCCGTGCGAGAGCGTAATCAATGTTCTTAGGAAGTATTGATTTTCTTCACATTTAAGGTTGCTAATAAAGCTTCCGTCTAACTTAACGTAATCAATATTTAAACCTTGCAGATATTTTATAGAAGTTAAATTTATAGCAAAGTGCTCGATACAAACCCTGAAACCAAGTTTTTTTAGCGCAGCTATTACTTGAGCTGCTTTTTGCTGACTATCAATTATTACAGTTTCTTTTATTTCGAAAATAAGTTTTAAGGATTTTTCTTTAGCTATTTTACTTATAGATTCAAGCCAAAATATAAACTCATTGCTGTAAAGAGACTGCTTGGCTAAGTTAATTGCAATTGGTTTATCGTAGCGAGTTAAATCTTGTGCTAGTAACCCTGTTATTATTGCTTTATCTAGCTCAACAGTTAGCTCAAGCCGCTCTGCCATAGTGAACAACTGATTGTTATTAAGGGGCTTATTATTGTATAAAACATTAGAAAATAATTCATAGTATTCAACTTCCTTTAAATTATTTTTTATTGGTTGAGCGCTAAAATTAATTTCTTTATTTTCAATTGCATGGTTGATAACACTGCGCCATTGAGTAAAAGATATTGCAGATAGGTTTGAGTTAGAAATTATATCGACTTCATGAGGTGATGTGTCTAGTTGCGACAGTAAATCACTTAAAGTACATGTTTTATGGTAATCAATAGCTGAAACTCGAGCATAAGGAGAGTCTAATTCTGTGACCTTCTTTTGAGAAAAGTCGCGGCTCAAGTGTTCTAGCATTTCTTGCCTATACTCTATGCTAACACTCAGCATTAAGATAAACGTGCCTCCAGATATTCTAAATATTTCACTTTCTTGAGAAAAGTTAAAATTCTTTTGAATAATATTTTTAACTTCAAATACGTAGTTGTCTCCAGCAGCAAATCCAAAATTTTTATTAATAGATATTAAAGAATCAAGGGAGATAAGTATTAGGCATGAAACATCATCTTTATTCATGCCTGTTTGAGTTGCACTAAATTGATTCTCAAATGCTCGTCGGTTACCTAACTGAGTAAGTTCGTCTTGGAAAACCTTTTTAGACAAACTTTCACTATGCTCTGATAAAGACTGGAAAGTCGAGTTTAAGTTTCTTACCATATTGTTCATTGCTTTGGTAACCGTTCTCAACTCTATTGAAAAGGGGACATCATTATTAATAATAAATTTTTTATATGTTACCGATTGAGCTTGTTTCTCAAGTTTTTTTAGAGGCCTAAATATAGCACTAAGTATAAAGTAACCTAGTATTAGGCTAATAATCAAAAGAGCTAAAGAGGTAATACAGGTGTCTATCGCATGCTTCCACAACTTTTCATAGGAAAGGCCTGGGTGGCTCTCGACTATTAAAGTACCGGCTATATTCCATCCATTATTAACTTCACTTGACTCAGGTACTCTTGGAAGTTCAAACATAGATGTAAACCAAGGCGGAATATCTTGTGATGTTAGTGGATTAACCCTTTCAATTAAAGTATTACCTTTTTTATCAACAAATCTGATACTGTGATAGTAGCCAGAGTCAAAAATAGCGGAGATCATGGTCTCTGCTATAACCAAATTTTCTTCATCAGTATAAGGAGAAATAGATAAACCTAAATTAATAGCTGCGTCATTAGCATGTACGCTCATTTGCTCTGTAAAGTAGGTTTTAGTTGTATTAATATCAATAATTAAACGTGCAAAAAAAGAAATTGAAACAAGTAAAAAGATCAAACCATATATTTGCGTCCTGAGACTCATACCAATATTAACTTTATTCTTCAATTTTAATTTCTCCATTGCTAACATTTATATCCACCTCTATACGCTCAATCATATCCTGCCAAGATTTTAAGCCATGCTGCTTACGAACTTTTTTTCCTATACCTCTAGCCTTAGAAAGCCAGAGGCCATGACCATTAAAGCTGTATATCGGTTTTAGGTCTGGACGTTTTGTCGCGGGTAAAATCTTATGTTCATAGTTATCAAGTATAAGTGGAGGTGAATCATTATTTTCTAAATAAATTAATACCATATGGGGTACGTCAACAGTTAGCTGACGTACATACATTAACCTAAGCTTATCTTCAGGAAAGCCCAAGGCAAGAAGGGAAAAATATTTAGCAATAGCATAATCCTCGCAATCGCCACCTCCACGGCCTATAGTTTCAATGGGGGACGCCCAATAATCTTTTTTGTTCCAAAAATCGATATCCTCATAATATTTAATCTCTTCGTTAAAAAACATATTTACAGTATTTAATTGTGACCATTCGCTAGCAGATTGACTATTTTCTAATAGCTTTAACCAACTGCCATAACGATTGACACCATTTTTATTGTATTTATTTTCAATTAACTGTAATAATTTTTTATTATTAAGTTTATCCTCTATTTTTTGAGAAAAAACAAATAAGGAAAAAACACATATACAGATAAATATTATTGTTTTTTTCAAATGCTTTTATTACCTAAAAATCTTTAAAATTCAATTTTTTGCCAATCTTTTTTTACTACTAAGTAGACCTAAACATATTATAACAATAAAAGTCATTGCATTAGCTGTTGCCTGCAGTGGGAAATCTACAATAATATGGAGAATCATAAATGTAATCGCAGTAGCCACTCCAAAACTGACTCCTTGGTATAAAGGTGATGTTTGTTGAGTCATATTCTTAAAGCAAATGTATAAAATATAAAGTAATGAAAAAAAGCTTAAAAAGCAGCTTAAAACACCAAACTCAATTGCAAATTGCACATACTCGTTATGCGCATGATCGTAAAAGCCGGAGTAAGGTATTGATTGTTTGGTAGGAAACAGTCCGTAATAAGAGCCTCCTCCAGATCCAGATAAGTAGTATTGCTTAACTAATGGAATTGAATCTTGGATAACTTCATCTCTTGTTTCTTCAATAAAGCTAGTTTCAGCTAATCTTTCTTGTAATTTATCGGCACCAAAAAGACTACCCACAATAATAGTATCAAGTACAAAAAAACTAATAATAAGATATTTTAAAGACCATGGCTTTGATTTATAAAATTTAAGAGCAAATAAGCTTACTGAGGCGAGAGATACTAAAAATGCAATATTCCCCATTCTTGAGCGAGTTAGAAGTAATGCGACAACAATAATTATAAGACACAACCGTATAACTAATTTCTTGGATAAAAGCGCTTTTATAAAACCTCTGAAATAATGAGTTAACTTACTATTAGAATTTTTTTTAATATCTAGCTCACTAATTATAAAACCAATCCCAATTGACAAAATAATAGCAAGGTAATTAGCTAAATGGTTATGGTATACAAAAGAGCCATTAGCTCTTTGTGAGTACTGGAAACCAAAAATAGGAGTGTAGGAGGGAGGTGATAAATTTAAAAATGTAGCATAAATTGCTTGAAATAACCCTGCAATAATTAAGGCATAGATAATGGTCGTTATTCTTTTTTTATCTATGGTGTATACACAAATTAGCCAAGCAAACATAAAAAAACTAGCTGTTTTTAATAGCACTATTTTTGTTTGTATAGGATCTGTTGAATAAGAAAAAATAATCTGGATTAGTAAAGTAAGTAATAAGGTACCAATTAAAGTAAAAATTGGCCAAGTACGCAGAGGAGGGAAAAAGCCATTGTTTTTATATATATTGAATATACAATGTAAAAAAAATAATGCAAAAACAATAAGTTCCGAAATTGCCCAAGCCCACGGTCTATTACTACCTAAAGGAATAGGAAGCCATATAATTAAACTACAAAGGCTATAAAAAATAAATTTATTAAGCATAAAAAGAAAACCCATAAAATGGGTTCCTTATAGAAGACTAAAATTAGTTACTTGAAGCTGTTGTTCCGCCGCCACCGCCGCCAGAACCAGTAGATCCTGTTAAAGGAGTACCTACTCCAGAGATTAAACCTGTACCACCTGCAGCAGTACCAGAGCTAATAAGTTCTAAATTTAAATTAGGGTTAGAACTTGCTAAAACAATTAAATCATCTTCTGACATGCCATTAGCTTTAGCAAAAGCAAAAAATGACTCTTGTTGACTTTCAGTAAGGGATAGATTGGCAAATAATGTACTCAAACAATCTTTTTTTACAGTATCGGCTAGGGCTAAACACTCTGAAAGTTGTTCTGAAGCAATATTAGCTTTCTCATCTGAGTCTTGTTGCGCTGATACCATTAGAGGAAAAGCGAGAATTATGATTAAAAAACTTACCTTTTTCATTTATTTACATCCTTATGTTAATTCAAACTTATTATAAACAAGCTAGTATCAATTTATTCATTAATCAAAGTATATATTTAATAAAATAATTTGCATCTTTTTTATTTTTAACCGCTCAAGGAAGGTTGGCATGATTTAATGCTTATGTCTAAGGTATTAATCATTAGCCTTATTTAACAGGATGTTAAAATTTATGTGAATTTTAACTTGTTTTGTTTATTTCTAAGCGTTAATATTTCACAAAATATACGCCGTGCTCTTCAATGTGTAGTCTTCATTCACATAAAAGATTTGTATATTTTCAATCTTTAGTTTAAGAAAGCCAAACTTGATGCGAATCAAGGACGGAAAGCCACGGGTCTCCTCAAGGAATTAGTATCAGGATGATAGCCGGGTTGCTGAACATTATTATTTATAATTATAAATGTGAGGCACAAAATGAACACTTCAAATCAATTTGCACTACAAAACAATTCAATTCCAAATGTTTTCTCATCAAACTCAATAGATTTTACGTCTTCTGAAATGGGTCTTTACTTTCGTCTAGATCAAGGCTGGGTAACTGAAATAGAAAATAAAAATATATATAGTTGGAATGACTTAAATGAAGGTATTTCAAGTGAGTCTATCCCGCATGTGGTCGTTGAAGGTATAGCTGAGCTTTATGCTTCTAACCTGTCTGATGTGATCCAAGGTTCTAATCAGGATGAAACTATTTATGGTATGGGAGGAGATGACTATATCAATGGTGGGGAAGGCATCGATAATATATTTGGTGGTGAAGGTAATGATCTTATTAAAACAGGAAAAGGATGGGGGAATTTTGTTGATGGTGGAGAAGGTAACGACACTATTAATTATTTTGGAGAAACAATAGATCAAGGTGTTTACGCCAGAATGGATAAAGGTTGGGTAACTGACTATCAGAATAAATTAGACTACTCATGGAGTGAAATAAATACAGGTATTGATTCTGGGGAAATTGAAGCAGATTTTTTTGTTAATATTGAAAATTTCACAGGAACAAATTACAGAGATGTTATTCAAGGTAACTCCGGAGACAATATAATAAAAGGTGCTGGTGGATCTGATTATATTAATGGTGGGGATGGCTTTGATATATCAAGTTATTATGGTGATAGTGATGATGGTTATGGAATAAATGTAAGGCTTGACCAAGGTTTTGCTGTGAGTATGGCTGATAAAATGGCTCATAGTTGGATGGATCTCTTAAGTGCAATTAAAAATGGAGATGTTGAAGCTGATAAACTAGTTAGTATTGAAGGGGCTATTGGTACTAAATATAATGATGCTATTCAGGGTAATAAGTTCGATAACTATTTAGAAGGCGCTCAAGGGAATGACTTTCTCAATGGTGGTGACGGTAATGACACTTTAGTTGGTGGAAGCGGAATAGATAGACTAATTGGTGGTAAAGGTAATGATACTTTCTATGCCGATGAAACTGACAGTTATATAAATGGTGGAGAAGGTTTTGATATTGTTTCGTTTGAGGATGTTAATGGCGATAATGAAGTAAATATTAACCTTGCAAGCTCAAATTATTCAGGCCTCGAAGCTATTGTTATAGGTGGCGACTTACAACAACAAGTACACAATATTAATGTATCGCTTGACCAAATCGCGGCTGATACTGAAGGCACTTACGATGATATGTTTTTTGCTATTGGTATTGATACTCTTACGTTTAGTGACAGCGTTGGAATTGCTTCATTGACTCAAGAATTAGATGGCAATTATGAGGCAGAGTTAATAGCACTTCTTGGCTTAGACGAATTGACTCAATTACAGTCAACAACCTATGAAACTGAGGGCGGAAATTTCGTTACAGTTATCCAAGATGTAATAATTGATTCAGATATGGATATTGGTGGCATAGGCTCGCAAGATTTTATGGGCCAAGAGAGCATGTATATAGCTTAATTGTTACTGATTTAGAACAGCAGCTATAAGTTGCTGTTCTATACTTTAAAAGGAATTAGTGTGAAATCACTAAAGAAGCATATACGCAATCGTGCCCGGTGGACATTTTTTTTTAGTTTTGTAACTAGTGTATTAATGCTAGTTGTACCGATTTACTCCTTACAAGTATTTGACCGTGTATTAAGCTCCTTTAGTTTAGACACTCTATATTTACTGACTATTATCGCTGGATGGCTTGTACTCGTTTACGGCTGCTTAGAATGGGCAAAACAGAGGCTATTACATGCAACAGCAAATGAATGGCGTGAGCAAGCAATTAATTTATATGCAGAAACTGGCTTCAAAAAAAGTGAAAATGGTAAATTAATCAATGATATAAAACTGACAGAAACTGGTTTACAAAACCATTTAGGAACAGTTGCCGACATTCCTTGGACAAGTATTTTCTTATTCGTTTTATTAATCATTCACCCAACATTTTTCTATATTGCTATATCGAGTATTTTTATACTCATGATTTTTGCCTGGATAAATTACTTATATAGCCAAAGAGTAAGTAGTCAAGTGTTAGCAAGTGATATGCAAACAAGTATTTTAGTAAATAAAAATTATTTAGTTGCCTCTGGCTTTATTTCTTCAATGGTTTCTATTTGGAAAAAATACACTCAACAATCTTCAAGCACGCAAATAAACTATAAAATAAAAACCTTAAATATTAGTAGTCTATCGAAAACATATAGGCTGCTTGTACAAATAGCAGTTACATGTGTAGGTGTTTCTTATGTTTTGAACCAAGCGTTATCAGTTGGTGGCATGATTGCTGCCAGCTTAATTATTGGACGTGCACTAGCTCCGTTTGAGCAATCTGTTTTGCAATTACAACATTGGGTTACGTGTTACAAAGCATGGAAAAGAGTCACTTCATATAATATAGATAACGAAATTAAAACCGAACCTGCAATCCCTAATGGTTCACTCATTGCGAATAAAGTTATTCATAAGTATAGCAATTTAAATAAAGTATTTATAAAAGCTTTCAGTGCAAACTTTACTTCTTCCCACGTTATTTTGGGTGCTAATGGTTCAGGAAAAACGACTCTTTTAAAAATATTAGCGGATGAATATCAGCCTTTTTCAGGTGATATAAGGATTGAAGGAAGCCTTTTAAGTAGCTGGGACTCTATAAGTAAGCAAAAAATAATCGGGATATATCGCTCAGATTTACCTTTAGCAAAAACAACTATTATTTCTAATATGGCAGTGGGTGAAAGTCAGGCATATGCAATGGAGTTAGCACAAGAGTTGGGGTTACATAAAAATATAATGCAACATACTAACGGTTACGATACTGAGCTTGTAAATGTTGAGACTCAACTTAGTAGTTCTGAAATTCAATTAATTATTTTAATAAAAGCGCTGTCTAATAAGCCACATATACTAATAGCAGATAATATTGATGACCATTTAGATACCAGAGCCGAACTTGCTTTAGCTAAAATTTTAGCAAAAAGAACAGAAGAAGGTAAAATAACAATTTACTCAGCGAAAAAAATGAATTTGATAAGCAAAGCGCAAAACATTATTTACCTTGAAGAAGGTAGTATTCAGTTTAATGGTAAAGCAACTGAGTTTTTTTCTACTCGTAATAAAATGAAAGAGGCTAGTAATGGATAACTTAGCAAGCAAAAAATGGTTAATTACCTGCTTTATTATATTTGTTATTGGTTTTGGTACTTTTTTTATTTGGTCTGTATTTTCTACTTTAAGTTCAGCATCTATGGCAGCAGGGAGTGTCGTAGTTAAAGGACATAAAAAAAGTGTGCAGCATTTAGAGGGTGGAATAATAGAGGCGATTTATATTGAAGAAGGTCAACATATAAATAAAGGCGATATATTATTTAAATTAGCAAAAGACCAATCTCAAAATTTATTTGAACAAACCCAAACTCAATATCAATATGCTAAAGCGGCTTTTCAGCGTATTCAAGCTGAGCTATCAGGAATAGATACACTCATCTTTACTGATTTCGATCAAAATAATATCGAAATTAAACAAATGATTGATTACCAAGTTGAACAGTTTAATGCAAATAAACATAAACAAAATAGTTTAATATCGTTACAAGAAGAAATAAAAGAACAAAGTACACAAGAGTTGCAAACGTTGTTAGCAAGACAGGCATCGGATAAAAAACAGCTGAAAATTGCAGATGAGCAAGTTACTATGTATCAAGAGCTTGAAAAAAAAGGTTACTCATCTCGAGCGCAGTTTTTAGGAGCTAAAAGTAACCAAGAATTAATCCGAGGCCGATTGAGTGAATATATAGGATTAATTCAACGCGCTAAAGCATCAATTAATGAGTCAGAACTATCACTTGCAAGTATTAAAATTGAACATCAAAAGCAATTGCGAGAAATTTTTGAAAAACAACAAGAGCTATTAAGAATTAGACATTCAGAATACATGCGGGTTAAAGATGTTTTAGATAGAACGACTATTATTAGCCCTATATCAGGATACGTTGTGAATTTATCAGTAAATACCCTCCAGGGTGTAATTAGTCCTAGGCAGGTATTATTAGAGATTGTCCCAGATACAGATGATTTATTAGTAGAAGTTTTATTAAATCCTAAAGATATAGAGTCTGTTCATGAGGGAATGAAAGCAAAAATAAGACTATCATCTTATAATATGCGCCGCGTGGCACCTATTGATGGTGTTGTTGAAAACGTTTCTGCAGATAGAATTTATGACGAAGAAAAAGATATATCGGCTTATAAGGTTAAAGTTAAAATAGAAAATAACAGAACAGATATAGACTTATACCCAGGTATGCCAGCGGAAGTAATGATTTTGCTTGAAGATAGAACGCCAATGGATTATTTACTTTCACCATTAACAGAACTTAATTATAACGCATTTAGAGAAATAGATTAGATTAAAAATAATGCCAATACACTTCAAATTTAAGAATGTATTGGCTTTGATAATTTAATTGTCCGACCCTCCACAATCATCATGACGACCTGAGCCACGCTTTTTACGCTTTTTATGATTCGCTTTATTCCTAGACCCATTTCCACCACCAACACAACCATGATTTGGACCGTGACGTTCGTTACTCACAAAACCATCGTCGCGCCTTGATAACCACCATTCAAACTGTTTATTAAGTTGATTATTTCTTGCTGTGGCTGATGCCAAATTGATTTTTTGCATAGCAGTTGATAAATCATTTAATGCAGATTTATCAAATTTATATTTACTATCGATTGGTTTGCTTTGATTTATATAAGCTGAAAAATTTTTATATATATTTGAACGTTCATAGTCATTTGCCTTTATTGAAGTTGAAATTAATAGCGTTAAACTTATGCTAGTAGTAATTAAAACTTTTTTTAGATCCATATTTGACCTCCTTTAAAAAATCAATATTACAATTTAATTCATAGATATTCAATAATAACAAGGTTTTTAAACAAATGTAAAATATTATAAATAAGTTCAAATAAGAATAAATAGGAATAAACAAGCGTAAACAAGTATAAACAAGCATAAACAAGCATAAATAAATATAAAAAAGTATAATGAAAAAGATTTTAATGGTGTGGCATAAGTTGAAAAGGTAGCTTTATGTTCAACAACGCTGTTATTTGCATAGTTATAATAAGGTATCTAAAGAATTGCTTATGGATAATAAAGTTAAGGGTAGCTACCTATTAATTAATAAATATTCTGTTGAACTAGCTA
Source organism: Pseudoalteromonas sp. APC 3691 (assembly GCF_030408135.1). Lineage (NCBI taxonomy): Bacteria > Pseudomonadati > Pseudomonadota > Gammaproteobacteria > Alteromonadales > Pseudoalteromonadaceae > Pseudoalteromonas > Pseudoalteromonas sp. APC 3691. Next base: position 156,062 of record NZ_JASDCB010000001.1, read on the forward strand.
ATAGATATAAAAAATCAATAAAAGTTTCATCAGATTTTTATCTTTACTTCACACCAGGCCCTAATCTGACAGTGAATAATTATCTAGAAGGCGAAATTATAGAGCTGTCTCCATTATTAGTTAAAATTAATATACTTACTAATGGAATAGAACTTACTTTATCGCAACTAGCAATTGGTGATGTTTACTATTTAGAACGAGAAAATGGAATAGAAGCACTATCTTCTGAACCTGCTATATTAGCCGCTTTATTTGATTGTGAGTTGTCAATAAACGCAATATATCAAGATATATCAATTGGTTTTAGGTTAGGCAATTTATCTATATATGAAAATATATTTAAGTTAAATGCAAATCATTCAATTAATGCTATATCTAATAAAATAACATTAGTTGAACATCCTCGACGAGTTGAAGTATTTAAATTAGCGCAAGAAAAGCTTCTGGATACTTTGCCTAAAGAAGTTGCTCGTTGTTATGCAAATGGTTATGCATCTGAATTGACTGGGGGGATTGATAGTCGGCTCGTTTATGCTCTAGGGTTAGCTGGGGGTGGGGCGCCTAAAATTGATTTTACTATAGGTAATCAATTTGATAATGATGTAATTGTTGCTGAATTAATAAGTAAACTGTCAAAATCTAAGCATATTAGAATTAATAACAATTTAATGGATAGTCAGCTTGCTGAAGATGGCTATGATTTTGTTTCATTTTCAGGTTTTAGTGTTAATGCAGCATCTTATAGTTGGCTTCCATCTGTTTATAGACAATTAGACTCGGTTAGAACTGGGCAGTTAACTGGAGCGGGCGGTGAGTGTGCCTGTGATTTTTATTTTACTCCTTTTGATCGCCTAATAAAGAGTCCTTACATATTAGATGAATGGTTGAAGAAAAGACTTTATTTGTCAGGAAATAAAATGCTGAAGGCCATTCCTATGAGTGACGAATTACATAAAAATTTATTTAATAAATTAAAAGTTATAGTCGACACTTCAAGCATTGATACTTGGCGTAATAGTATGACTTCTTTATATTCCGAGCATAGAGTGAAAAATTGGGTTGGTCCTGTCTTAAATGCATCAGACAATTATTACAATGTTTCAGCACCTCTTTTAAGCGATACATATTTAAATTGGGCTAATTCAATACCACTCAAATTACGCAGAAATAGGCAAGCTCAGCTCGGTTTAATTAAAATATTGAATCCAAAGCTAGCAATGATTCCTTATGGTTTTAAACTAGGAAAAAATGTTTTATTAAATAATAAACATATTAATTTATTAAATAAAATTTATAAAAGAACAATAGGCTTTAACAAAACAGATGATCTAGGTTCTACGTCAACTATAAAAAAATTAACTAGTGATGTTGTAATTAGAGAAGAACTAAGAGTTATTATGAGAGAGTATTTTTCAGTAAAGGAATCTAATATCGAATTAATAATTAATAATCCTGATGTGTATACAAAGCAGCTTGGTTACCTTGTGACCGCTTGTTGGGCCAAACGTAAAGTTAATGAAATAAGCTTAAGTTATAAAATAAGGAAATAGAAAGATGCATTATGTAGTATGTGGTTCAGATCCAGGAACTAGTAATTTGGGAGTTTCTGCACTAGGAAACTCCGCAGTAGAGGGTTTGTATAAAGATAATAAAACTAATAAGTTCACTATTTTAGATTCACTTAAAGGACTAAGGACTTTAAATTATTCAGTTTCTAGTGGATTTGTTAATGTTACTTTATGTGGCGCTAAGTTAAGTAAAAAATTCTATCAAAAAGAAAGCTATATTAATCTTAAATTTAATTGTTTTTTTAATGGTTACTTTAACAATAATTGCAAGCACCTATTAAGTGCCGATGTTTTTCTAGATGTTAGTGGTGGAGATAGTTTTACAGATCTTTATGGTAAATTTAGATTTAACTTGGTTAATGCTCCAAAGTATTTTGCATTGAAAAATAATATTCCATTAGTGCTATTACCACAAACTTATGGACCATTCATTTCAGAATCTACGAAAAATGAAGCAAGGAATATCGTCATTAATTCTAAAATGGCGTGGGCAAGAGACTTAAGATCTTATGAGGTTCTGAAACAACTTCTAGGAGATAATTTTGACCCTAATCGTCATAGGGTCGGTGTTGATATGGCTTTTGCACTTCCAGTGAAACGTTCAGATAACAAAGTGAACCAGAAGGTTCTCAATTGGCTTAATGAAGGTTCTATCAATAAGGTAATAGGTCTGAACATAAGTGGCTTAATTTATAATAATCCGGAAGAAGCAAAAAATAGATATAAATTTAAAACAGAATATAACATTTGTATTGAGCAACTTCTAACTTATATCCTTGATAAAACTGATTATAAGGTTGTATTAATACCGCATGTTTTAACTTCACCTTTAGGAGATTATGAGTCGGATTTTAAGGCTAACAAACAGCTAATTGCAAAGTTAGGTTTAGAAAACTCTAAACGTATTGAAATGCAAGACGCGAATCTAGACCAATGTGAAGTTAAATGGTTAATTTCTCAGATGACTTGGTTTATGGGAACACGGATGCACGCAACGATAGCTGCTTTATCAACAAGAACCCCTGTTTGTACAATTTCATATAGTGATAAGGCCTTGGGAGTTTTTGAGTCATGTGGAGTTGGGTACAGTGTTATTGATCCAAGAAAATTAAATACAGAGCAAGTTCTTTCTGAAGTCATTAACTCTCTCTCTAATAAATCTAAATTGCAATTCGATTTAGATGCATGTGTTCCAAAAGTATGTATTGATGCTAAGAATCAATTACAAGAAATAGATCGTTATTTGAGAAATTAAAATGTTAAAAAAAATAAAATGGCTAATACATGTCAGAATACGTCATGCAATTCTTGCTTTAAGAATTATCTTTTTCAATAAATTTCTAGGAATGAAAATTCATCCGTCAGTACGTATATCTTTAAAGGCTAAATTAGATTATACAAACCCTACAGGAATAAATATTGATGAAGGCACTTATATTGCTTTCGGAGCAGTGCTTCTTACTCATGATATGTCTCGTAATTTATCGAAACCAATATTTATAGGGAAAAACTGTTTTATCGGTGGCAATGCAATAATTTTACCAGGTGTTATAGTTGGTGATTCAGTAGTGGTTGGATCTGGTAGTGTTGTCACTAAAAATATTCCAAGTAATTGTATTGTTGGTGGAAACCCAGCTAAAATAATCAGAACTAATATTAAAACAAAGTCTCTTGGGATATTAGTTTAAAATGGTTATTAACAATAAGACATATATATATATGTTAATGTATATATTCTCTATTCTCATTCCGATGGAAGCATATTTCAACGTTGGAAATGTTAGGGTGGAGTTATATAGAATTTTACTTTTGTTAGTTACGCCATATGTTTTTATTAATTTGAATAAAAATAAGCTAATAGGTCTTAAAGAAAAGTTGTTGTTTGTTTTTTGTATTTATGTGGGTGTGAGCTTCTATATAAATCATGGCTTTGTAAAAATAGAATCTGGAATTATAAATTTTTTGGAAGTGTTTATTGGTTATGGCTTAGGTTTACTGCTGTTAGGTGATAAAAACGTTTTTAAAAATGTTTTCAAAGTCTTTTTAATTGTTTTTTTAACTTTAATTCCTTTTGCAGTATATGAAGCTATTGATGGAGTAAGGTTTTTACATATAATTGCAGCTGATATATTTGGTAATCCTGTTGTAGAGGAATTAGGTGATTCATATTTTCGCCATGGAATACATAGAGCAAGTACATTATTTTCACACCCTATCCTATATTCAATATGTGGGGTTATGTTATTCCCTATATTATTTATTTATTTTAGACCTTTGAAAGCTGTTGTTATGGGAGCTGGTATACTTGTTGCTATGATTACATCAGTAACTTCAGCAGGTTTTTTAATGATAGCATTTCAATTCAGCTTATATTTATTAAAAAGACTATCTTTTTATATTGATAAAATATATAAAATTATTTTCATTACAATGATTCTTTTATATGTATTCTTGGTGATAAGTTCTAACAGAGGCCCTATTTTAATTTTAATACAAACACTTGCCTTAAATCCTGCCACAGCTTATGCGCGATATCAACAATGGCAATTTTCTATTGATGATATTTCAAGTAATCCATTTTTTGGTATTGGCTTTCATAACTGGTCAAGACCATTTTGGATGTCTAGTAGTGTGGATAGTTTTTGGCTTAATACCACTTTAATTAGTGGTTACCCCTCATTGATTTTATTGTTAAGTTTCTTTTTTCTGTCTCTAAAAGAACATTGGAGTAAAAAAGATAATAAAAGTAATGGGCATTATCACTTTGCATTTTTTTGTTCTATCTCTTCAATTTTATTTGCAGGTTTAACAGTTGATTTTTTTGATCGTGCTCAATTAATGGTTTTTTTTATTATGGGTATTTATAATTCATTTTTATTAAATTTAAATAAGGAAACTAAAAAGTGATTGATAATGGGTTAATCTATGAGTTATATTTTTTGTTTTTCGATTACTTTTTTTTATTAATTTTAACATTAATCACTTCTTACTTATTTTATAAAAATAAATTTAAATTTTCTTTATTATTTGGTGTGTTCTCAATTTCTGTATTTATAAATTTTTTTTATGGATTTCAAGATCATCATTCTGTTGATAAAAAAATCACAGCTATTACTTTTTCTTTACGGTCTAATAGCGAAAATAAAATTCAAGATATTGGCAAGGTAATCAGAGATTATTCTCCCGATATACTTTTCCTTCAAGAAATAAATAAAGGAGATGAATTTAAAGATAGTATTGTAATTAACTTTCCTAATTATACATTTGTTTCAAATGATAATAAAAGTACTGCACTAATGACTTTATACCCAGTAAATAGAGTAGAGTTTATCGGTAATATTCAAAAGGTTTCTTTAGAGATAAAAGGTGAAGATGTTATTTCTTACAATTTCCATGCTCCTAAATTCTTTTTAAATTACATGAATTTTCACAGGTTTTATAATTCATTATTAGTTGATATAAATAGCAAAGAAAATGAAAGAGTTATAGTTGCAGGTGACTTTAATTTAATAAGAAATAATACACCAAGAAAAAAAATAGAGTCAGAATTAAATTTTAAAGGAGCATTATCTCATTTTGGCTCAGGTTCAATCAGTACATTCCCCGGACCTGGACACAAATTAGGTTTTTTTGGATCTTTTTTTTCAATAGATGAGATTTATGTTAAAGGTATAAAAATATCATTTGGTAGTACTATTGATTTTAATAGTTCTAGTGATCATAAGCCAGTTGTTGCTTATTTGGAATTATAATGATTAATATAAAAAGTATATATAAAAACAAATCTTTTGCAGCTATATTTTCTAAAGTTACATCAGCTTTTTTTACTTTTCTATTTTTATTTTTTATTACAAAGTCTATTTCTACACATGAAGCGGGAGTTTTTTTATATAGCTATTCAATTATGATGGTTTTAGTTCAATTAGCTAGGGCCGGGACTGATAACGTTATTATCAAACAACTTACAAAATATAAATGTGTTTTTTTTCACAAATATATAATGTTGAAAATTAGTTTTATTGTTATATTAATTTCACTTTTTCTAAGTTTTTCACTGATAGTAATTATTTATTTTGGTGGGTTTCCTATATATAATAATATTTCATCGATAAAAATTATACTTATCTTTTTAGTCGTTTCACTTCTTTTTTCATTTATGCAAGTGTTAGCATCATATTTTCAAAGCCAACTACTAATCTACAGTCAATATTGGAGCTTAGGTATTGGTGTAAGCTTTGCTGGTTGTATTTCTTGCTTGATAACATATTATTATAAGTTGGACGTACTAAAACTAAGCTTAATTTTTTTATTAATGTGTAGTTTAGTAATGCTCACTTCTATTGTGACTTTTTTTAAGTACATTAAATCTATACCTATTTATGATAAAAAACATAGAATAAAAAAATTAGATTCTATAGGTATTTTAAAATACACAATTCCATTTTCTTCTATAGCATTAATTATGATTATTATCCAACAAGGAGGTGCGCTACTTTCAGGTTTTTGGCTCAATGAAGAGCAACTTGCATTGATTTCAGTTGCATTCAGGATCTCAACTTTGGTCGGTTTCTTGTTCGTAGCATTTTGTGCATTATTAGCTCCAAGAATTTCATCTCATTTTGAAGATGGAAATATTTCAGACATACATGACAAATCTATAAAGCAAGTTGCAATATCAAATTTATTTTCAATTAGCTTATTCATATTTTTTATTTTCTTTGGCGATTTAGTTTTAAACTTATTTGGTGAAAGGTATGTAGCAAGTTATCCAGAGTTATTAATTTTTTCATTTTGTTGGGTTATAAGAAGTTATGTTGGTCCAGTTGGCACTATTTTAACTATGACAAATCATTTAAAGGAGTTGCGTAAAAACCTTTATTTTTCAGCTTTAGTGATTTTGATTTCTTCCATAATTTTAATTCCTAAATACGGATCACTTGGGGCTGCAATTTCTTCCTTAGTGGGAAGTGTGACTATGTGTTTAGCGAATTCAATAAGTGTGAAAAAAGAACTGAATATTTCGTTTTATAATTTTAAAAGCTTGAAAAATCAAATTTATTATTTGGTAAAAGTATTTAAACTTAAAATAGAAGATAACCTGTAGAGCAAAGCCATAAAAGGAGATAGAAAAATGGAATTAATTACAATTATCATAGTTTGTTATAACTGTGGCGAAGATATAATTAATGTAATGAAGGATATACAAAAAAGTAATTATAATTTATCGGATTTACAAATTATAATTGTAGATAATAACTCGCAAGATGCTTCTTTATCTTTATTTGGTAATTTTAATGAAGTAGAGTTTTCAGTTATAAAATCAAAAGAAAACATCGGTTTTGGTAGAGGGTGTAATTTGGCTTTACCCATGATTAAAGGGAATAAGACTCTTTTTCTTAACCCTGATGTGAAACTTAGCTCAGATAGTCTCAAAAATTTATTTGATTTTTCTAACCTTTACCCCTCTTCGAAAGTTTGGGGAGGGCAAACTATTAATCTTCAAGGAGAGAATGATGGCCAAAATGCCTGGAGAGAGCCAAGTTTGATAGGTGTTTTAAGCTGGGCTTTTTTTGGCGATATTTTTTTGAAGAAGTTATCACTTAGAATCCCAGATGCCTATACTTCTACTGAAATACAAAAGTCACCATATGTAGATTCTATATCAGGTTGTTTTTTACTAATGGATACTGAACTTTTCAAACAACTTGAAGGCTTTGATGAACGATTTTTTATGTATAGTGAAGAGGTTGATTTATGTCGACGTGCTAGATCTTTAGGTGCTAAGCCTATGTCTACAGATAAAGCTGTAATCCTACATGAAGGAAGTAAAACAATAACATCAAGGAATAAATTAAACTTTTTGTATCATTCTAAACTAAAATACTGCAAAAAGTATTGGAGTCCAATTTCTTATTATACTGCTCGGGCTTGTCTTTTTTTAGGTTCTGTACTTAGAGGTACGCTCTTTAGTTTATTTTCATTCAACGAAAATAAACGAGCTGAAGCTAAGATATGGTGGGAGTTTTGCTCCCGTCAATTGAAATGGAAAATCGAAAAATGAGTGTTTTACCAGCTATTATTATACCTGCTTATAACGAGCGCAGTGTAATAGCCCGTACTTTAAAACCACTTTATCAGGGTGTAAAAGAGGGGAAATATACAATTACAGTTGCTGTAAATGGTAGTAACGATGGTTCTGTAGATTTTATTCGTAATGAATTTCCTGCCGTGTGTTGTTTAGATATTGAACTTGGATCAAAGACCAACGCAATAAATGTTGCCGAAAAATCCAATGTTGGTTTTCCTCGTATCTATATGGATGCTGACGTTGTAGTTAATTATGACGGGCTTCTGTCTCTAATAAATACTTTGGAATCTTCGGTATCACCTTTGTTAGTTTCTCCTAAAGCAATTATGGAATTTAGTAGTTCTAGCATATTTGTAAAAGCTTTTTATCGAGCTTGGTTTAAAACTAAATTCTATTCTTCACAAGGGTTTGGTAGCGGTGTATATGGTTTAAATAAGCAAGCTAGGGCATGTTTTAAATTCTTTCCTGATGTGATTGCTGATGATGGGTTTATAAGAGAAGTCGTGCCTGTTTCAAAGCAGCAGGTTGATACTAATTGTACATCTATGGTTACTGCACCAAAAAAAATCGGTGATTTAATTAAAATTAAAACACGGAGTAAGCTTGGTAATATTGAGCTTAAGAATAAGTCTCTAGTTATTAATAAAAACTTACCATCAAAGCGCTTCGTTTCAATGCCAACCTTTTTTGAATTTATGGTTTATGGTCTAGTAAATTTAATAGCAACGAAATTGGCGAATAAAAAATATAAATCTTTAGAAAGATACCAATGGCAAAAAGATGAATCATCAAGGAATGTGGAATGAAAAAAAAATTAGTGATGGCAATAGCTTCTCGAGGTGGTCATTGGATTCAGTTAAATCGATTATCAGCGGTTTGGGAAGAGCAAGATGTTATTTTTATAACTAATGACCCATCGCTTGAAAGTCATGTTGGTAATGCTAAATTTGAAACTGTTATTGATGCTAATATGGATCAAAAGTTGAAATTAGTTTTTCTAGCTGCCCAGACTTTTTTTAAAGTTTTGAAACATCGACCAGATGTAATTATAAGTACAGGTGCCGCACCTGGTTTCTTTGCTTTAATTTGGGGGAAATTAATTGGCGCTAAAACTGTTTGGGTCGATTCTGTAGCAAATGCGGATGAGTTATCTTTAGCAGGAAAAAAAGTATCAAAGGTTGCAGATGTTTGGCTTACGCAATGGCCTGAAGTAGCAAAAGAAGATGGTCCTTTATACAAAGGGAGAGTATTTTGATTTTTGTAACTGTAGGTACACAGCTTTCATTTGATCGACTTGTTAAACAAGCTGAAAATTGGGCGCTTGAAAATAACTATACAGATATAGTTTTTCAAGTGGGTAGCAAAGGCTATAAACCTCTTACAGGTAGGTCGTTTGAATTTATATCAGGAAAAGAAGCTGATGATTATTTTAATGAGGCATCGGTAGTTATTGGCCATGCAGGTATGGGAACTATTTTATCTTGTTTAAGTGAAGGAAAGCCTTTAGTTGTTATGCCTAGACTTTATACATTAAATGAACATCGAAATGACCATCAGTTGGCAACATATACTAAATTAAAATATTTAGATGGTTTATTTCCTGCAGATGATGAGTTAACGCTCAATAACGCGATTAATGATGCACTTAAGAGTAATTCAAAAAGCCACGCATTTAATAGTAGGGCCCCAGTTGAAATAACTGACTATATTAAAAGCCGTATTTATTCGTTTTAAGATGGGAGATTGCCAGCGCAGAAATCTCTTTACTAGGTTTATGTAACTGCTGCTCCCTAATTTAATCAAGTTAACATACCTTTTTTTATTAATTCCAGAGATTATAAAATTATCTCAATATTATACTTAAGCTCGATATTTTCACCCAAATTTGTATACAAATAGCATAACATTTCTTTCTTATTGGGTGGCCAAATTAACTATGCCACTACACATATCTTTATTTAGCTTTGAGTTGATTAAATACAATGCGCCTCAGTGTAGCAAATACAGGCACTCCACCTTTGTATCAATTTTGCACATGCTTTCTCTCTAGTGGATTATCATTAGCTAAATTTTAAATATCCTCCGAGCCTTAGCATTCAGACAAAACGTGCTGACGGCTAAGAATAAGATATCAAATAGTTTATGAACCTGTTTACATTTTTGGTGAGGGTCATTGATTGATTTTAAATATTTAAATAGCTGAATATCAGACATAGATATACTTCTTAAAAAGAAGTATAAATTCATAATTTTAAGTCAAGATAAAGCTCGTGAACTCGTTCTATCTTTATGTTCTATTTAAAGAATCCCAGCACTACTGTATTTCATGTTTTTTTTCGCAGATTAATTACAATCATAGATTAGTAGATTTTCTGTTTTCTTTAAAGATTTTGTTACGTGTATTTTTAATGAGAAGGGATTATTTAAATTATGATTATGTCTATAGTTATAAAATTTTAAGGCCGTGAGTAGATTCATTTAAATATAAAAATAATAAGAATAAAAAAGATAAACTAAACAAAATTAAACTCGTTTAATTTTGTTTAGTTTATCTTTTCTTTGTATGTAAATGTTTATTTTTTTTAGGCTTTTCCTCTGATTTTCTCAGCGTATTGGTTGAGTTTTTTATGAGTTTCTAATGTTATTTGTCTAGGTTTTTAATGGTGTGACTTTTGTTTCATCAAGGTGAGTTTAAATGGAGCTTTTCTTGTCTTTTTTTAGTCTTCTATTATCTATTATATAAGGTTATTCTAACTGCATATTTAATTTGGCAAGGAGGCTTTATGATTACATCTAGGACGTTTAAAATCGGTGGAAACTCTACTGCTGATTTATACCGATTTTCAGATATTTTCACACTTATAAGCAGTTTATATGTAGCTGGCTTTATTTATGGGACTAGCATATCAAATAGTTATATTACAGTATTGCTTGTTGTAACCCTTAGTTATTTATATACCGCAGAAACTCTTGGACTTTATCGCTCTTGGAGAGCAGGTAAATTGAGTAGTATGGTAGTGACTGCTTGGCTTAGTTTAGCAAGTGCCTTTGTCCTATTATTTATTGTGGCTTTTGCCTTAAAATTTACAGAAGAACTTTCTAGAGTAACTCTTTCATTATGGTTTGCATTATCATTTGTTTGGTTATTTACATCTAGAGAGTTAGTTAGGCTTTATAAAGTTAACCGCCGTAAATTAGGTTTAAATATTAGTAAGGTTGCGATAGTAGGAGCTACAGAAGCTGGGGCAAACCTTTATCAACAAATAGCTGAAAATGATGAACTAGGTTACGAGTTTGTTGGCTTTTTCGAAGATAGGAAGCCTGAAAGGCTATTTAAAGATATGGATTTTAATATTGAAGGCATGATTGATAGTGCAGTACAGCATGCTAGGAATGGTCAAATTGATGTTTTGTTTATTGCTTTACCTTTAAAAGCAGAAAAACGAATTGCGGATATTTTACTTAAACTAGGTGATACGACTGTAGATGTGCATTTTATTCCAGATTTTTTACTATCTAATTTAGTTCATGCTCGAATTGAGCATATCGGAAATATTGATACCTTGAGTGTATTTGAGTCTCCTTACTTGGGTGCACGACAATGGGTTAAACGAACAGAAGACATTATTCTTGCTTCTATTATCCTTTTGTTAATATCACCATTGTTACTTCTTATTTCGCTCGCTATTAAGTTTACCTCTGAAGGCCCTGTTCTTTTTAAACAGCATAGATATGGCTTGGCGGGCCAAAAAATAAAAGTATGGAAATTTCGCTCTATGCGTGTGATGGAGGATAATTCAGTTGTTACTCAAGCTACTAAATTTGATCCAAGGGTTACTGCATTTGGTGGTTTTTTGAGACGCACAAGTTTAGACGAACTACCTCAGTTCTTTAATGTTTTATTCGGCGAAATGTCAATTGTAGGCCCAAGACCACATGCTGTTGCACATAATGAAGAGTATAGAAAAAAAGTGGAATTTTATATGCTTCGTCATAAAGTCAAACCTGGAATTACAGGTTGGGCTCAGATAAATGGCTGGCGCGGAGAAACAGATACGTTAGAAAAAATGGAAAAGCGAGTTGAGTATGACTTGCAATATATTAAAAACTGGTCACTTATATTTGACCTTAAAATAGTTTATATGACTATTTTTAAGGGCTTTGTAAGCAAAAACGCTTATTAGGGTTAAGGGATTAAAATGAAATTTAAAAATAGTACTTCTATCACTTTATTAGCTGTCTTTTTTTCGTGCAATGTTTCTGCATTAGAACCTGCTTCAATCAAAACGGAATCAGGTGTTGATATAACACCTCTATTAGAAAGTAAGTATGAATACGATAATAATATATTTAATAGCTCTAGCAATGAAAAATCGAGTACTAAGCTAGTCGTTAAGCCTTCTGTAAATTTCCAAATGATTGATGCACTCAATACTTTTTCAATGGGTACATATGTTGAAAGTGGTACTTACTTTTCTAGTTCGGATGATAATTATTTAGATGGTGGTTTTGAGGCTGCGACTCATTTAGAGCCTTCATCTCGTGATCGTTTTGATTTTAAATACGAATATGATTTTAAAACTGAACAACGTGGTACGGGTGTATCTGAAGGGCTATTAAATTTACTTGATGATCCTAGTGAGTTTAGAGAGCAAAATGCAGATTTACGCTATGAATTTGGAGGGATTACTTCTTCACGTTTTGCTTTGCTAGCAAATTATCAAGATATTCGATTTACCAATAATCGTAACCTAACACAGTATAGAGACTTCGATGAAAGACTCCTCGGGGGGCAATTTCTATATGCATTAAGTGCTTTAACTGATTTAACGCTAGATGCTTCATATACCGGCATTAGGTATGACTTAATTGACGAGTCTGGAGTAACTAGAGACTCAAATGTTAAAGAGCTGTTGGTCGGTGTACGCTGGGAAGCAACGGCATTAACGACGGGTGTTGCAAAAATAGGTTATCAAAATAAGTCATTTAAAGCGTTTGAGCGAGGTGATTTTAATGGGGTAAGCTGGTTAGTTGAAGCACAGTGGGCTCCTTTAAGCTATTCAACTTTTAGGTTTACATCTCAAGCTGGTGCTGTTGACCCTGATACATTTGGTGATTATATAGATCAGAAAGGTGTTTCTTTGGGGTGGGAGCACACTTGGAGTTCTTTAGTGAGTACTAGTGCTGTATATAGCTACACAAACGACGATTTTTCAGGTGTCGAACGTGAAGACGACTCTCAAGAACTTGTATTGTCAGTTATTCACAATACCGCACGCTGGTTAGAAACGAGCATGTATTATACTTATCAGGATAAAGACTCAAATCTTGCGCTATTTAAGTTTGATAAGTCGATTGTTGGTATTAATTTTAAAGTCTCAATGTAAGGAAAAACATGAAACATTTTTGTTTTTTAATAGTATTTTTTTTCACTAATACCATTTTAGCTAATGAAATAAATTACTTATTAGATACAGGCGATACTATTCAAATCAAGGTTTATGGAGAAGAAGCACTATCATTAGAAACTAAAATAGGGCGTTCAGGTAAACTAAACTATCCTTTTTTGGGTGAAATAAAAATAAGTGGATTAACAGAAAAAGCCCTACAACAAAAAATATATAAAGGGCTTAAAGGCGATTACTTAATAGAGCCAACAGTGTATGTGACTGTTGTTCAATATCGTCCATTCTTTATTCATGGTGAGGTTCGTCTGCCAGGTAGCTATTCTTATCAACCCGGTATGACAGTAAATCAAGCGGTTGCTATAGCTGGCGGGTTTACTGAAAGGGCTTCAAAAGAAAAAATATTTATTTTTAAAGAAAAAAACAAGTCAAAACAAATTAATGCAACATTAGATTCAATAGTACAAGCTGGTGATACAGTAACTGTTGAACAGAGGTTTTTTTAATGAATACAAGTAGTAACACATTCTTAGAAACAAACAATACACTTGATTTAAAACGTTACCTTCATGCATGTATGGAGTATAAGTGGCGGTTAATATTTATTTCTTCATTAATATCAGTGATAGCTGCTTTTGTTGTAATGCAAATTAAACCAACTTACGAATCAACAGCAACATTGTTAATAGAGCCAGAACAAAAAAATGTTGTTTCGATAGATGAAATGTATGGTTTTAACACCGCTAAACGAGAATTTTACAGCACGCAATTTGAAATACTACAATCGAAATATATTGCTGAAGCCGTTATAGAAAAGCTGAACTTAATAAAACACCCTGAATTTAACGATGAAGAAAATAACCTATTTGGTTTGAAAGCTCTTTTTTCATCTTTTTTTGGTGAGGGTGGTACAGACGATGAGCTGGATTTAGAATATAAAATGGCACATTTGATTAATGATTTTAGGCAGAGGTTATCTGTCAAGCCAATTCAAGGTACCCAATTAGTGCATATTACTTATCAGGCCTCTGATAGAAAGCTTGCTGCAAAAATTGCGAATGCTATTGGTGAAGTCTATATAGAGACTCATTTAGAAGCTAAATTAGGTGTAACTCGAAGAGCAAGTGCTTGGATGAGTGAAAAAATGGCTGGACTTACAAAACAGTTAGAGCGTTCAGAAACGGCATTTGAAAGTTTTCGTCAAAAAAATAATATTGTAGATATTGATAGTGCTGTTTTGAGAATTGATAGTGAGCTTGAAAAAACTCAAGCTACACTGGCGATTGCTGAAAGTGATAAAAGTAAAGTTGATAGTATTCTTGAATTAATAAATAGGTTTGGTAAATCTGATTTTGAAAACCTTAAATCACTCCCTGAAATTATTAGTCATAGCTCTATTTCAGAAGGGCGGGTGCTTTTAGAAACGGCTGAACTAAAATTTGCTGAATTATCTAAAATATATGGTCCAAAACACCCTAAATTAATAGCAGCATCTGAAGAGCTAGATATGAGAGTTGAGCAGGTAAATGCACAAATTCAATCATTAATATCAGGGATTGAGAAAGAGTCCTATACGGCTGCCCAACGTGTAAAAAGATACAGAAAAGAGCTTTCTGATATCCGTAGTAAATATAGTGATATTACTGGTTTAGATACCAAATATACGGCTCTTAAAATTGAACTTGATACGAATCGTAATTTGTATAACACATTTTTAGAACGCTCTCGAGAAACCGAAGCTACTAGCGATTATAAAGCTAGTCCAGCTCATTTTACTGGCGTAGCAGCTGCTAGCCTTTATCCTGTTAAGCCCAATAAGAAAATGATAGTAGCTGGAGCGTTTTTCTTAAGTCTTATGTTTTTTGTTGGTCTAGTTATTTTATTTGAAATGCTTGATGACACAATAAAAAGCCCTAGTGATATTGAAAGTAAGTTATCTATGCGTATGTTAGGTATGATCCCGCTTTCAAAAAATACAGCTCTCGATATTCGTACTTTTTTTGATAAAGAACAGCAGCAGTTTTCTGAAGCGGTTAGAACATTAAGGACTGGGGTTGTCTTATCGCAAATGGATGCTGAAAATAATAAAGTTATAGAAGTTACGTCTTCAATACCGGGTGAAGGTAAAACAACCACTTCTATCAATTTAGCTTTTTCGCTTGGTCAAATTGAGAAAGTATTACTAATTGATGCCGATATGCGTAAACCTAGTATATGTAAGCGCTTTGATATGCCAACTTATCATCCAGGCCTTTCAAACTTTATAGCCGGAACAGACACACTTGAAAATTGTTTATATCAAGATGAGCAAAGCGGGATAACAGTAATGCCATGTGGCCAATTACCACCTAATCCCTTAGAGCTTTTATCTAGTAACAAATTTAGTAAAGTAATAGAACAATTAAAAGAGAAATTTGACCGGATCATAATAGATACAGCACCTATTCAAGCTGTAAGTGACTCTTTAATGATTTCTAAAAGTGTAGATAGTGTAATTTATGTTGTTAAAAGTGACGATACACATTTATCAATAATAAAAAATGGAATTGGTAGATTACTACAAGATAAAGCTAAGTTAGCAGGAGTTGTATTAAACCATGTTGATACTGATAAGGTAGCTAAAACACAAGGCTACAATGGTTACTATGACTATTATTCTTATGGAAAGAAAAACACTTAACATGATAGATATTCATAGCCATATTATTCCTGGCATTGATGATGGGGCAAGAGATGAGGCAGAGACCTTGTCTCTTTTGCGTATGGCTCAAGATGACGGTACTACGCATATAGTAGCCACACCACATATAAATATAGGGCGTTTTGATAATGACCAAGCGTGCATTATGGATGGACTTGCTCTTTTAAAAAAAATTATAAATGAGAATAATCTAACGATTCAAGTTGCGGCTGCTTGCGAGCTCAGAATTGATGTGGAGCTCATGATTAAGCTCAAAGCCGGTCTCATACCTGCGCTTGGTGTTTTAAAAGGGTTAAAAACGGTATTATTAGAATTTCCGCATAGCCATATTCCTCCGGGATCTGATAATTTTATTAAGTGGCTATTTAATAACGGATATAGACCTATAATAGCCCATCCTGAGAGAAATAGAGATCTGTTAAGATCTCCCTCACTGCTGGCTCCTTTTCTACGTTTAGGATGTTTAACGCAGGTTACTGCAGGAAGTATAATGGGTAATTTTGGCCCTGAAGTTAAGGCTTTTTCATTTGAACTATTAAAACAAAATAAAGTAACAGTCGTTGCAAGCGATGCACATAATATAAAAAGAAGACCGCCAATTTTATCTGAGGCATATAATTTTGTTGCTCATGAGTTTGGAGAAAATAAGGCAATAAAGCTCTTCAAACATAACCCACAAGCAATAACACAGACTCTATTTAATGAAAACTAATATTGTTTTTTCAGTTTTAAAAATGAGTATTGGACTCCTATGTTTATACCTAATTGTTATAGCTTTTCGGTGGGGGGTTGCTAATGTTTACTATTTTCAAGCCAATTCATTTATTGATGAGTGGAATTATGAACGTAATTCACTTACGCAAACTAGCTATAAAAAAGCGAATAGTCTAATAAAAAAAGCACTTTATTATCACCCTGATCATAATCATTATGTTCATACCTACGGACGGATAATGCATTGGGGAGTAATTGCTGGGGTAGAAACAGTTTCAAACTATCAAGATGTAAAAAGTATTTACTTAGAGGCGACGATTTCAAGGCCTAATTGGTCTGAAACATGGACTGATTTAGCTGCTCTTAATGCTTATTTATATGGCTTAACTGATGAAACTCGTGAATACATAGCTAAAGCACGTGCTACAGGACATTTTACAGAGCATGTTATGTATACTGTAAGCCAAATTTATTTAGATAATTGGGATTACTTAAGTAACGAGGATATGCGTAATTATCTTCAAATTATTAATGACAGTTATTTAAAAGAATATCGATTAAGACAGCAATTAGAACTTGCTAAGGATTACAACAAAGACAAAATGATTTGTGGCCTAATTAGTTCATCATCTCAAGCTAACGATAAAAGTATTCAAAGAGTGAGTGAACAATATTGTAGCGAATAAAAGTAATGAGTCAGTTTTTTTGTTAAAAGGTTATGCAGGTACAGGTAAAACCTTCATTACTGAAGGACTAACGCAATACCTGAATGCGATTGGTCGACAATTTGAATTGATGGCTCCTACTGGCAAAGCAGCAAAGGTAATTAGTGATAAAACAGGCCAAGCTGCGTCCACTATTCACCGTGTTATTTATAACTATGAAAACGTTAAAGAATATAAATTAGAGGGGATAGAAGAGTCTGAAACGTTTCGGTGCTATGCCGAAATAAAAGTTAATCAGAGTACATCTGAGGCTGTATACATTATTGATGAATCATCGATGTTGTCTGATACCTATTCTGATTCAGAGTTCTTTCGTTTTGGCTCAGGTTATTTATTAAAAGATTTACTTAACTACATTAACCTTGATCATAACGATCATCAGAAAAAAGTCATATTTATTGGTGATAATGCACAGTTGCCGCCAGTAGGTATGGGCTTTTCACCTGCATTAAGTAAGCGGTATTTATTTGATAAATACCAGTTAGCATCAAAAGAGTGTGAATTGTCTGAGGTGGTTAGGCAAAAAGCTGAAAGCGGCGTAATGAATAATGCGCGAATTTTACGTGAAGCTATGCACGCAAACTTATTTAATAAACTTGAGTTTCAAGTTAATAGCCTAGATGTACAGGCGCTAACATCGGATGTTTTGCTCAATACCTTTTTGAAAGTTTGTAACAATAAGATATCAAATACTAAAAACGCTATTTTAATTGCGTCTTCTAATGCTCAAGTAAGCCAATATAATAGGGTGGTGAGAGAACACTTTTTCCCATCTCAGCTGCAAGTGGTTTCAGGCGATAAAATTATTTCGGTTGCCAATCATTATATAAATCAGAAGGTCATTGCCAATGGTGAATTTGGCATGGTAAGGCAAGTTTTGTCTGCGCCTGAAATACGAAACGTTGTATTGCGTAAAAAAGGAGAAGACGGCGAAACCATTACCATTAGTGTCGAACTGCAATTTAGGGATGTTGAACTTGGTTTTAGGGATGAATATGGGAACGCCAGCTTTTTTAGATCTAAAATTATAGAAAACTTACTTTATAGCGATGAGCCAGCCTTGAGTTCGGACGAGTACAAAGCGTTATATGTTGATTTTTGCAATCGCCATGCTGATTTACGCACAAAAGCTAAGCGCAATGAGTTTCGTATGGCTTTGTTATCTGACCCTTACTTTAACGCATTTAAAGTTAAATTTGGTTACGCAATTACGTGTCATAAAGCACAAGGTAGTGAATGGCAAAATGTATTTGTGAAATGCAGTTCTCACCTTAAAACACTGACCCCAGACTACTTTCGCTGGCTTTACACTGCAATAACTCGTACCTCGTCTCAGCTTTATGTTATTGACCCGCCTAACGTTACGCCTTGGGGTGGTGTTACAAAAGTAGGAGGTAACTCTTATAATCCAACACAAAAATCAACTGAAGTAAAAGTAGAGACAGCTGAATCAATTAGCAAAAGTAATGCTGCTGAAGGTAATAGCTTAGTTATTAATGATGAAAAGTTGGAACCAAACGTTATTATACCTGAAGGTAATGTGTTTTTAGCGCGGTTATTTGCAGAGGTTAAAAGTGCTTTGATTGGCACAAATGTAGAGATACAAAATATAACTCATAACCAGTATCAGGAAGTGTATTTATTTCAGCTTGCTGAAGAGTATGCTACTGCACGTATTGTTTATAATTCAAGACAAAAGATTAGCTCAATTGCATTTAATCAAGATAGCCCGTTGGATGAGTTAATAAAAGCACGCCTTAACCATTTAGAGGGGATATTGATAAGTGGGTATACGGATACCAAGCCTTCGCAGTTAGAGTTTCCTGAAGAGTTTTTGAAGGAATTTCATGAAAAATTATCAGAAGTATTTACGCTTAATGATATTTCTATTCCTGAAGTGAGAGCCAGAAGCTTTGCTCAGCGTTATTGTTTTCAAAAATTCAATGAGATTGCTGTAGTTGATATTTATTACAATGGCAAAAGCCAATTTACTAAATTTATGGGCCAGAAAAATCTTTCTAGCTCACTAGAGTTTTTAGACACAGTTGAAAACCTGATTGAAGAGGCGTTGAATTAAGATGGCCAGCATTAATCATGGGAGTAACACCTTAAACAACTCGGCATCATTCACAAGTAAAGATGTATTTGCCAAACGAAAAGCTGGCGATTTAGATGAGGCGTATCAAATAGGATTTAAATTGGTTCAATCTTTACCAAACGATGAATGGAACGTTAAAGCTTTAGGGTGGTGTTTGATTGATTTAGTAAAAAGAGAATCACAAGCCAACAATTTTGAAGCGGTAAATGTTTATCTTACTCAGCTAAATAATCTTTCGTTTGACCCAAGCGATAAAATGATAAATGACCAAATTGCTTTTGTTAATAACTTATCAAACCCAGCTAATAAAGAATTACAAAAAGCCAAAAAAGCCAGTAAAGACGGTCAACATCAGCTAGCTATAAACATCTACAGGCAAGTTCTTCATGAGCAGCCTGATAACCAAGAAATAATGATGAACATTGGTTGGGAGCTTTATAGATTAGCTAAGCTTCAATTTAACTCTGAAAACCTTAATGTATTTGCTGTTAAAAAATTACTTAATGATTATTTAAAACTTAATTGTGAAAAACCTTCGTTGTTACACTCTTTAGTACTAGGCGTTGCTGATAAATTAACCAAGGAAAATAACTTTAGTTTAGTGGGCTTTATTAAAGTATGGGGTATAGAGAACCTTCGTGATGAGGACTTTGAGGAATATTACGATATAAACACAGGTAAGGTATATCCGAGTTTAGCGGCTAAAGTTATACAACATGCGAGTAAACAAGCTATTGAACAGAGTGAACTTGATTTGTTATCTAAGATGTTGCCTCTGATTGATAGAGTTTTAGAGACATCAGAAGAGAAAATCTGGTTAGAATTAAATAAAGCTAGAGCATTAAATCTATTAGGTGATTATCAAAGTAGCTTTGAGCTTGCTGTGAATGTGGCCAAACAAAAGATTGGCGACTATTGGGTGTGGGAGTTATTAGGTGATATACAAATAAACTTAGATATTAATAAGGCGTTTAATTGTTATTGCCGTGCTTTATCATCCAATCCTGAAGAAAAATTTATTGCTAATTTAAGGTTGAAGCTGGCGCGTTTATTAACCGAAAAGGGAGATTTTTCTGCTGCTAAATATGAAGTGAACTCAGTTGTTGAAAGCAGAAATAAAGAGGGATGGGCCATACCTGAAAAAGTTAATGAGTTTTTGAATCAACCCTGGTTTGATGACGTTGTAGCCACCAAAAATAATGATGACTTATATAAAAAGTTTGCGAGCCAAGCTGAAGAAGTACTTTTCCAAAACTTGCCGTGGATAAAAGCAAACCTCGGTGGGGCATTTTCGTTACCTGATAAACCTAATAAAAAAAGAAGAAAAATATACCTTTATAATTCCGCCAACCAATTTCCAACAGAGATAACTCTACCAGAGCGCAGATTTCCTTTTAATAAATTTAGTGAAGGTACGCCTTTACAGTTTAAAGGCGAGTTAGATCCAACAACGAATCACTTTACTGCATTTCAATTTGAAGAAAGAGGTGGTTCCCATTGGGATGTTTTTTCTTTAGTTGTTGGTGTTGTTGATAATGTTAATGAAGATAAAAAATTAATACACGTGATATTTGATAGGGATGTAGACACTGTTATTCCTTTTTCTAGGTTGTCACAAAAGTATGAGGTGGGGGATTCAATTTCGGTCAAGTTATCTAAAAGTAAAACTAAGTATGGCATTAAATATTACTCTGTAGAAATTCCAGTACTAGTGAAGCTCCTAGCTTAAAAATTTTTAAACCATTTAGTGAGGCTGTGCGAATTTCAAATGAGCTTGGCTTTACTGATACAGATATATTTATTGACCGAAACCTTGTTGATAAATTTAATATTCAAGATGGGCGAACTGTTAGAGGTAAAGCTATTTTAAACTTTAATAAAACGCGATCAACATGGGGTTGGAAGGCGCTAACAATAGATGGTGTTGACTAATAAACTATGAGAGCTGTCTCACCCAGTACTGCACTTTAGTACTTTTTATGCAACTTGGACTAAACGCCCGCTTTGCAAGGAAGCAGCTATGGAGCATTCTGAAAATATTTGCTGAATTAAAATTAAGTAACGTTATAAATTAAAGTTTTAAAATACATTATTTTGTATTAAATGGATTAATATGCTTTAGTGAGGTTAATGCTAAATACGTAGATATAAAAATAAAATAGGGAGTTTTTGTGATTTTTAAAGATATAAAACCGGATTTAATATACGTAGAGCTGCAAAGTGTAATTAAGGATTTGATTAACACCATTGAAGCATCAGAAGTTGAAACTACAGATAAGGAAATAGCCACATTTAGCCGCAATTTACTTAATGAGTTGGATGCTAATATAGCGGGCGAGTTAGATAAGCTAAAAGCTAACTCCGAGTGGGATACGTTTACAGTTGCATTTTATGGAGAAACAAATGCTGGTAAATCGACTATTATTGAAACGCTGCGCATTTTGTTAGCTGAACCTCAAAAAGTTTCCTCACAAAATAAGTTTAAAGAACTTGCTACCACATTAAATATCGACAGCGCGTCGTTTGAAAAAATTAACCAAGAAATCGCTGCGCTTAAAGATAATAAAGTTGTACTTGAGCAAAGCCTGAACAGCGTTAAAGACAAAAGTAATGAACAGCTTAGCAGCCTTAAAAACGAACTAGCTACGCTTAATAAAACAATCGAGTCTAAGCTTGCAGCGTTTAATATTTTCCAAAAAATTTGGCACTTTTTCAGCAAACTACCTGAAGAGGCACAAATAGTTACTAAACAAGAGCAGTTTGAAACTACAAAGTTAATACTTGATGAGAACGTTGCCCAAGCAGAAAACGAAGTGTCTGAAAATGATGAACGCTACAACGCTGCGTGTTTGAAATTAGAGCATATGCAGGGCGAGCTAGAAAAATTAGTGCCTTATGCTGACGGTGCCATTATTGGCGATGGCCGCTCAGATTACACTTTAGATAGCCAATCCTACTCAATGCAAGGTGATGAAAGTACGTTTACGGTTTTAGATGTTCCAGGTATTGAAGGTAAAGAAGAAAAAGTTGGGGAAAGTATTTGGAGCGCAGTACACAAAGCGCATGCTGTGTTTTATGTAACGTCTAAAGCGGCTGCACCACAAACAGGTGATGATAAAAACAAAGGTACCTTAGAGAAAATAAAAGAGCACTTGGGCGACCAAACCGAAGTTTATAGTATTTACAATAAGCGTATTACTAACCCTTTGCAGCTGCAGAAAAGTCAACTTGTTAGCGAAAGCGAGTTAGCTAGTTTAGCTGAGCTTGACACTAAAATGACGGAGCAATTGGGCGAAAACTATCAAGGTACTAAAAGCGTATGTGGTTTAGTGGGTTACCTTGCTGCTGCAAACTGCTTAGTCGCTGGCTCGGCGGATCATAAACGTAAAGAAAAGTTTATGAAGGATAATACCGAACAGCATTTATTGGATTACTGCGGATTTACTGACTTAAAGCAGTTTTTAGTTAGCGATTTAATAAAAGACTATAAAGTTAAAATTATCAAAGCCAACTTTAACAAAGCAAACCAAGTTTTAAAGAGTGCAAATAGCAGTATAACGGCCTTACGTGATGAAAAATTTGAACCATTACACACCAAATTAAAAGAAGAAATAGGTTCTGCTTCAGAACAATTAGATATTGCTTTAAGTAGCTTAAAAAGTAGGTTACTCACTTCAGTTGGTACCAGTATCAACACCTTTAAATCATCAGTGCGTAAATCGGTTTATTCTGAAATTGAAGATGATATAAGCAACGATGACTTTAAATATGAACTTAAAAGAGAAATTAGTCGAGCACAAAGTCAGTTTGATGAAAGCTTGCCAGAGGCAATTAATATTCAACTTAATGAGTTTGATAAAGAGGTTAATGGCATTGTAGAGCGTTTTCAAAAGCATGCAGGTGAGTTATTAGATGCTTATTCGTCTTTTGAAACCAATACAATTGCAAGCGATTTTAGTATATCTGTAGATATTGATAAAGGGTTTAACGTAGCTGGAATAATTGGGTCAGTTGTTGGTGCGGTTGCACTAGCCTTATCTGGTGTTGGCATAGCTGCGCTTGCTATAGGAGCTGTAGGAGTAGTAATTTCATTTGCGAAATCAATAGGCAGCTTTTTTAGTTCTAGCTATAAAATGTCTCAGCAGAAAAAAGCAACGGATGACAATATATACAAAATTGCCCGTGAGCTTGAAAACACGGCAAAAACAAATATAGACGAAGCGTTTAAAGAGCTTGAAGAAAATATTGATACCATAAAGTTATCTTTAAAAACTCCAATCGAACACACTGCATTAATTAATAAGATACTTTCAATTTCAATTGAAAAACTTCATAAAACATCAAGACAGTTAGACAAGGAACTATAATGGAAGCAACATTAAAAACGTTTAATACTCAAAAAGAGAGCACACTTAGTATATTAAACCAGTTGCATGCTTTTTTATTGCAGGGTGAAGGATTGGGTATAAATATTGATTCATCTTTAGTTAATAAATTAGATACGGCTATTAAGTCGCTCTCTGATGATAATTTAAAAATAGCTTTAATAGGTGGTTTTTCAGAAGGTAAAACATCAATTGCTGCAGCATGGATGGAGCGCTTAGATCAGTCAACAATGAATATTAGCCAACAAGAATCGTCTGATGCCGTATCGGTTTACAATGTTAGTAATGGGCTTCAGCTAATTGATACTCCTGGGCTTTTTGGTTTTAAAGAAAAAATAAATGCAGACAGTTCTGCAATAGAAAAATACAAAGACATTACCAAAAAATACGTGAGTGAAGCGCATTTAGTTTTATATGTGATGAATTCGACTAACCCTATTAAAGACAGCCATCAAGAAGATTTACATTGGTTATTTAGAACGCTTAATATATTACCGAGAACAGTATTTGTACTTAGCCGCTTTGATGAAGTGGCCGATGTTGAAGATATAAATGAATACAATGAAAACTTAAATGTAAAAAAAGAAAATGTGGTTAACCGTTTAAAAGATTTAATAAACCTTGAGCAAGATGAAGCTTATAGTTTATCTGTTGTTGCTGTTGCTGCTAATCCTTTTGATATGGGGACCGAGTATTGGCTTGATAATCTTGAAAAGTTTAAACAGCTATCTCACATTGAGTCGCTGCAAGCCGCTACAAATGAAAAAGTAGCCAGTAATGGTGGTGTTGAAAGTATTGTTGTTGAAGCTAAAAATAGCATTGTGAGAGATGTGCTAAACGAAGAGTTACCGCTTGCTATTGAGAACGACAAAAAGCTAGGCCAAGAGGTTGATAAAATGCTTGATGTTGTAGATACAATGAAAACAAAACTAACTAAAACTCAAAGTTTAATTTCGGATTCTCGTGTAGGGTTACGTGATTTTGTCACTAGCTACTTCTCAGACTTGATTTTGCAAGTTCAAGGTACTGACTTAGAGACATTTAATCAGTTTTTTCAACGAGAAGTAGGTGATGGTGGAGTTGTTATTTCATCAAGATTACAAAGTGAGTTTGACCGCTATTTACGCTCTGCCAATTTGGAAGTAAAAAGTATGGCGTCAAGCTTTACACAAGAGGTAAACCATTTTAATGATGCTGTGCTTGGGTACGGTAAGCAAGGTGTGGATTTACTTGTAAAAAGTAATGTTATTAACAATACGTCTGTTATTGCAGCTAGAGATGGAATAAAAAGTATTGCTGGTTTGGTCGGTATGGATTTATCTAATCTACTTAAATTTAAGCCTTGGGGCGCAGTTAAAGCTGCTAATGCTATGAATGGTGTGTTTGCTGCAGTGGGTATTGCTTTTGAAGCATGGGATAGTTACAAACAAGTACAAAAAGAAGAAAAATTCCAAGCTGCAGTAAAAGAGATGGTTAATAACTTTAATAATCAGCGTACAGAGCTTTTAGAGCTAGTAAATGGTGATGAGTTTGTTTCAAAGTTTTTCCAGTCATTTATTGAACTTGAAAAAGGCGTAGCTGAGCTTGAAAATAACTTAGCTGGGCGTACCGAGCAGCGTGATAACTTCCATAAATGGCGCATGACTGGTGAAAAAATTAAGCAAGAATTTGAAACGTTATAATTAATCGTCTGAGAGCACCTTGTAGAATGTAAATTATAAAAATAGCGATGTATTACATGCATCGCTATTTATTTACAAAGGTGTTTTTTTGTACAACTCACGCAAAATAAAAGGATAAAAAATGGAATTTGAAGAGTTTTTAATTACTTATATGGATGAAAGAAATACGGTGTTTTTAGAATCTCGAAGCAGTAAGCAACAAAGACTGTTTACTGAGGTTTATAGTTTAATTCGTCAGTATTTCCCACAGTGTGATTGCTATACAACGCATAATACCAAAGAAAAAAAACGTTATTTTAGGTTTGGTGTAAAAGATTTAAGTTTAAAACAAGGTATACCTCGTATTACGGTAAGTTTTTTTTCCGATGCTGTAAGAGTATCTCTTAATAGTAAGTTTTTTAAAGAAAAAAAAAGGATAGAGCTAACTTCAATAGAAAAACTTTCCCCATTTTTAGACAATATAAAAGAGCAATTAAATAGTGAAATGAATGGGGGTCAAAGAAACCCTATAGATTACTCTCAAGATGAAGAAACTACAGAACAAGATACTACTGAACAGTTCATTATAAATGATAGCAGTGAATTTGAGATATCTGCATCCCCCCTAAATCAAATATTATATGGTCCACCAGGAACAGGTAAAACCTATCACACCGTTCAAGCTGCTGTTAAAGCTGCAGAACCTTCTAAATATGCAGAAATTAAAATTGATGAGAATTTAGGTGCTACAGAGCTTCAAAGATCACAATTAACTGAGCTATATAAACAACTATGTGATGAAGGTAGAGTTCGATTTGTAACATTTCACCAAAGCTACGGGTATGAAGAGTTTGTTGAGGGAGTTAAAGCAAGGGAAACTGAGTCTGGTGATTTAACTTATGTTACAGAAAGTGGCATATTCAAGTCACTAAGTGATAAAGCTTCGGAGCCTTTTGTAAGTGAAGACAGTGAAATTAACCGTGATGGGCGAGTTTGGAAGTTGTCAATTGAAGGGACTCACGAAAATCCAGCCAAATCACACTGCTTAAAAAATAATATAGGGGCGATTGGCTGGAAGCACACTGGAGACTTAGCTGGCGGTAATAGAAATGATTACTATAAATCACAAGGTAAAAACAATCAAAATTCATTACGTTATTTTTCACAAGAGGCAAAACCTGGTGACCTTGTTTTATGCATCAACAGCAACTCGTCTGTTGAAGCAATTGGTGTAATTACAGGAGAGTATTTATATAACCCTAAGGGATTACCAACAAGAGATGATTTTTGCCATCAGCTTCCTATTAAATGGTTAGCTAAAGACTTTTCTGTTGATTTTAAAGTGCTAAACGATAACAAACAATTTAATTTACCTACATTTTACCCATTAAGTAGATTAAATGTTTCTAATACTATTAGTCATTTACTAGAAAATGATGTTGAGGTTTCTACAACTAAAATACAAACTAACCCTTCCAATTACGTTCTTATTATTGATGAGATTAACAGAGGTAATATTTCAAAAATATTTGGTGAGTTAATTACATTAATCGAACCATCTAAACGCTCAGGAAATAATAAAGAAGCGTTGTTTGCTACATTACCATATTCAGGATCACGGTTTAGTGTTCCTGATAACCTTTATATTATTGGTACTATGAATACGGCTGATAGGTCGTTAGCGATGATGGATACTGCATTGCGACGTCGTTTTGATTTTATAGAAATGATGCCACAGCCTGAGTTGTTTAAAGACAAAGTGGTTAAGGGGATTCACCTAGAGCAGCTACTTAAAACAATGAATAAGCGGATCGAAGTGCTATACGACAGAGAGCATACATTAGGGCATGCTTTTTTAATCCCCGTTTTAAATGCTTTAAATAGTGACGATAATGCTGAAGAAAAAGCCTTTAGTGAACTTAAAAACACCTTTAAAAATAAAATCATCCCGCTACTTGAAGAGTACTTTTTTGAAGACTGGAATAAAATTCGCTTAGTTTTAGGTGATAACCGAAAAGAAAAAAGTGAATTAAAACAATATATTTTTGTGGAATCGAAGAGCGAAAAATATAATGAAATTTTTGGTGAAAATCATGGTTTAGAAACCTACGAAGACACGAAAACCACATACACCTTAGCTGATTTTAACGCTCAATATTCAGTATGGAATAGTCCGAAAGCTTATCAAGCTATTTATGACGATACATTGCTTAAAAGCCTTGCGAACACTAATGATGATGCAGGTGAAGCTCCATCTTCGAGTGATCAGTAATGTCGGAAGTTAAAAAGCAAACTACTGTTTTTGAGTTTGGGTATTTGGGTAATGGTGATGATAAAAGTGACAAAGTACAAGCATCGCCCCAGATAAAACCTATTTCTGGAGAAGCATATAATTATTTAAAAAAATTATGTTTATGTGATGACTCAGAAAGTCGATTTATGCGCTTAAAGCAAGTTGATAATTGTGAAGTATTGCAAGTTAAAAACTATGCTGGTGTGATTTTCACTCCCGATGGAACCCAAATAGAAGTATTGCCTAAAGTAGCTAAAAATAGTGATGACAGTGCCTCGCGCGCGTCATTACTCATGATGCTAAAATCACTCAAGCAGTTTAGGCACTTACAAACTAATAACGCCAATTTAGCTGAAAATAAAATACCTCTGCTAGAGGTTTTTATTAGCCAGTTTTTAGCCTCTGTAAATACTTTAATAAAGCGCGGGCTTAAAAGTGACTACCTACTAAAAGAAGATAACGTTGCCTTTTTAAAAGGTAAGCTTTTGGTAGGTAAGCAGGTTAAGCATAACTTTATTAATAAACATAAGTTTTATGTTGAGTACGAAGAGTATTTACAAGATAGGCCGGTTAATCGATTAATACACACTGCACTTGTAAAGGTGAAAGGCTATAGCCGCAGTGCTAATAACCAAAAACTACTGCAAGAGCTGTTATTTGCTTTTGCAGACATACCACTAAGTAATAATGTAAAAAATGACTTTGCCAGCATTAAGCTAGATAGAGGAATGAAGTATTACGAAGCCCCTCTAGCATGGACAAAGCTAATTATTGATGGATTCTCTCCGTTAACGTTGCAAGGAAAAAGTAATGCATTTTCATTGTTGTTTCCTATGGAGGCGGTTTTTGAAAGCTTTGTTGCTCAGTATTTAAAAAAGCATATTACAGGTTTAGGTGAGGTATCTGCTCAGGTGAGTACTAAGTCTTTAGTTGATTATGGCAATACACCTTATTTTTTACTAAAACCGGATTTATATATTTCACGCAAAGGTGATACTGATAAAAATCATGACATTGTGCTTGATACAAAATGGAAGTTAATAAACGAGCAAAACTCTAAACGAAAAGACAAGTTTGGGCTTTCTCAGGCCGATTTTTATCAGATGCTTGGTTACGGTCATACTTACTTAAATGGTAAAGGTAATTTAGTCCTTATTTACCCTAAAACAGACGTGTTTAGCAGTGCATTCCCGCATAGCTTTAATTATGAAGGTGGTGCATTAAAGCTCTGGGTTGTGCCTTTTGATATACAAGCTAAGTGTGAAAAAAGAATAGATTTGAGCTGTTTAAATATCGGTCTTATTTAATATTAACGTTGCGAGTGGAGCAGTCGATGCAACCAATAGAAGAAATGATCAAAGAGTTGAGAGTACATGACTTAGATAATGTTGGTTGCAGCAATGTGGGAACTTTGTATTGGAATTACAAAAATAACCCAACAGTTAGAAACCTAAGCATATTAAATAAGTTTGGTAACGTTGCTAACAATACATTATTTCAAAGCAATGAAACTTGGTTAATAGATTTACTTGATAATAAAGATAAAGTTTATGCTAAAACATTAATTGATGAGCTAGGTTTAAAAGATGTTATCAGTCAACTAACAGTTAGATTTGAAGATCAACAAAGCAAAATACATCAATTAGAAAGTAAACTTATAGACGTTAAATCTGAAGCTGATTTTTTTAAGAGCTTAGATATAGCGTCAATTATTAGTAATGATAAAAAGTTTATAGAAATAGACATTACAGAGGAGTTTATTGAACTTAATTTTACTTTTGTTAGGCCTTACGTCAGAGCAGTTAAAGTTAGACAGCAAAATGCTAAGCATGAATTAGTATTAGAGCTAAATTCAGGCGTTGAGTTAACAGAAGAAATAAACATTCAAGCAATGTTTAAGCGACCTTTTCAAAGTCAGGTGAAAATGTCGGCTTATGTGTACCAGCATTTGCTCTGTCTCCATGATGTATTTTTTAGCTTAGTTAAAAATCATCAGTATGCACTTGAACCACTTAATAAGTTAGCACCAGACTTTATAGATGCAGTATTAAATAACGATATAGTTATTGAAGGCAGGCACACATTTGAACTATGTAGGTATTTAGGTGTGCTATTTGAGGTGGATTCTAGTGAGTTTCTTAGTTGTGTAAACGAAGTGAATAAAAGCCAATATATTCAAGTTGTAGTTGATAATAAGATTGAAGTGAATTTAATTGATTTTAGAAATTCACTCTCAATTTATAGTGCAGATATCGGTCCTGGGGTAATTGGCGAGTTAAGTGTGTTTAATATGGCTCTTTATCAAGCCGTTCAAACTTTAAGCAGAACACAAATTTATGAAAGGACATAACAAATAAATAAATTTATATCTATAGCTCATTTGATGGTAATTTTATTCACATAAAAGTAATTTAATTACCATTTCACAATGTAGTTATTTGATTAAATCTTTACAAAACAATCTTTTATATTTTGGCATTAAGCTTGTAATAGTTTATTTGTATTTAACTATTACAAGGCTTAGCCATGACTTCTAAAATTATCCTTAATGCAAACGATTCAATAACCTGTCCTCATTGTGATACTGATTTTCATGTAAAAGATGCAATAGCAAAGCATTTAATTGAGCAACATGAAAACGAGTATGAGCAACTACTCAACCAGCAATTAACTTCCTTTAAAGCCCAAGCCACAAAAGAGGCAGAAAAATCAGCGTCAAAAATATTTCAGCAGCAATTAACCCAATTAAAAGAGCAGTTAGAAGATAGTAAGCAAAGTGCAGAAATACTAAATGCTAAGATTGAATCTGAAAAAGCAAAAGTAGAGCAGCGCGTGAGAGAGGCTGTCAGTTTAGAACAACAAAGCCTAGAAGAGTCAATTAAATCTAAAGATGAGCAATTAGATCAATTTAGAAACGAAGAGCTTAAACTCAGAAAAGCTAAAACAGAGCTTGAAGATAAACAAAAAAACTTTGAGCTTGAATTAGCACGTAAAGTTGAAGAGCAAAAGCAGTTACTTCGCGACGATGCTGCAAATGAGTTCAAATTGATAGAAGCTGAGTACCGTAAAAAAATTGATGATGCTTCCAAAGCTAATAACGACCTTAAGCGCAAGCTAGAGCAAGGGTCACAACAATTACAAGGTGAAGTTTTAGAGCTTGAGCTAGAGACTACATTGGCTCATTTATACCCAGTAGATTTTATTGAACCTGTAAAAAAAGGAGCTAAAGGCGCAGATGTTATTCAAACAGTTTGCATGCGCTCAGGTACTGTGTGCGGTAAAATAGTGTGGGAGACAAAGCGAGCTGAAAATTGGTCAAACGCTTGGGTTAGCAAACTTAAAACAGATGTACAAAATGCCGCTGGTGATATTGGAGTACTAGTAACAACAGTTTTTCCTGCTAATACAAATGAGCCCATGTTAATGCTTGATGGAGTTTGGTTAGTTAAACCTGCTTTAGCAAAAGGTCTTAGTGAAGCACTTAGAATCGTACTTTTAGAGTCACAGCGCCAAAAAACGGTTAGTGCGGGCAAAAGCGAACAAGTAGAGGCTATATATGATTATATTTGTAGCACGCAATTTGTTCATCGTTTAAAAGCGGTTGTAGAACATCAAGAACAAATGAAAATTGAACTTGATAAAGAAAGAAACGCAATGCAAAGGATCTGGAAAAAGCGTGAAGGGCAAATTACAGGGATAACATCGCAAATGATGTCGATTTGTGGGGAATTGCAGGGCCTCTCGCATGGTGGTATGCCAATGTTGGATGAAATAGCTACTCTAGAGTAATAAACAAAAACCAGTTAAGAGCAAATTTTGCTCTTAACTGGTCGCTAATATAAGTGATTTATCTAAATAATTACTTAACCACTTGATTTGAGTAAAATGAATGGTAGATTACCGCTAGTAGTATATAACTATCCCAAGGTCGGGAAGCAGCATCAACAAATAAAGTTTTAGATACAACCTTTACCGGGTTAACCCCTTATTTACCCACTCACCTTAAGAGTTTTGATCCAAAATCATATTCCTGTAAACCTATTAAGTTACCTCAGTTGTGGGATGCATTTGAAGAAACAGGAGATTTTCAAACTGATTTATCAAGAGTTCGTGAATTCATTAAAAATAGCCCAAGCGTAAGCAGGTTGCAGGCAGCGTAAGTCAACAGCGTTGCAGTTCCGACGCGAAGTGAACCTCGCATGATTAAGGAATAGCCAATCCAGGCCAGTGGAGTCATGACCCACCAAAAGGCATCAATCTGGTGCTGATTGATCCAAGGTGGCTCAGGGTACTGCTCAAAAAACAGCAAGTTGTCCGTGTAGTGAAGGACACTACCGGCGACAAGCGCCAACAGCAACCGGCCTAGCCAGGGTTGTTTCACTTTCATGCGTCGACACTCGTGTAGGGCAAACCTGCGAATCATTCCAGCATCTCACTCCATTGTGGTTCTGCGGATTGTCGGAAGTAACCCATGTGTCCGATCTTGCCGCCGACCAATTCTGGGTTCAGGTCTTTGCGCACTAAAGGAGCGTTTCGGTAGCTCTGCACGAAGGCATCGCGAGAAAGGGGAGAAGCCCAAAGATCGTCCAACGCATTAGCCGCCACGATAGGCGTTTGAACTTCCGCATAGGTTTTTTCGATCCCACGCATGCTGGGGTCATCGAAGAAGTAGTGTGGGTACTGACACCAATGACGCCATTGATGAAAAACGTCAACTGGCAAGTCCTCGCCCATACCCAGCATCTTCCACGGGCAATAACCCTTCCACCATGTCAATAAAGGAAGAACTAGCCTCCACATCATAAGAACACGCAACCGTTCTCCCAGTGGCATGTAACCATGCCAGCCCGCTCCTGTGCCAAAAACATAGAAGCCAGTGACCTTATCGTGGTTGGGCAGTAGCCCAAAGGCATGTCCGCCGAAGGAGTGACCCACAACGAACATGGGCGTTGTATCGTCGACCATAGCTTCAACCGCAGCCGCGAGATCCTGACGAGCCCAGTCCAAAAGATCCATGCGAAACCCCTTAAGAGAAACAGGACGCGATTCCCCTATGCCGCGATAGTCGAACGTTAAGGTTTCATAGCCTCTGGCGCTAGCGAATTGCGCAAATCGTTTATAGAACCCTTGAGGAACGGCTGTGGCTCCCGCAACGACTAGTTTTCCTTTCAACGGACTGCCAGCCGGATAACGCTTGCCACCCAAGGTGAAACCATCAGCGGTGACGAGGTTTACGGGGAAAGCTTCTGTAATCATAGTTATCTCTCAATTATAACGGTCGTTATAGGTGAATTTTATGCTAACCTATAACGACTGTTATAACAAGGATCTTCCTGATGAAATTTCACCAAGCCGATACCCGCCAGCGCATGGTCAAAACCGCCGCCGAGATGCTGGCACAGCATGGTCTCAATGCCACAAGCATCCGCGAAATGTCCAAACGCGCCAAGTCGCCTCTAGGATCGACTTACCACCACTTTCCCGATGGCAAACAACAGGTGGTGGTTGAAGCCGTCGTGTTCGCAGGAGAGAAAGTTGCAGCGAGTCTGGATCACCATTTGCGAAAAGGTGCAGCCCTTGGAATACGTGAATTTCTGGGAGTGTGGCGAGTAATACTACTGGAATCTAACTTCCGCATCGGATGCCCGGTGCTGGCTGTTGCAGTAGAGGAGCCTTTAGATGAGGTAGCGGAAAATACGCTGAAAGCCGCCGCAATAATTTTTAATCTATGGGAAGAGAAACTAGGAGCAGCTCTAATTGCCGAAGGGAGTGATTTGGCAGCTGCATCAGGGATCGCCACGCTGGTTGTTGCAGCTGCCGAGGGAGCTATCGCACTGTGCCGCGCCCAACGCAGCATTGATCCGTTTGATCGAGTTGAGGGGCAATTATTGACTCTGCTTACACAGGTTTAATTTTTCCATCATGGCTCGTGCCCGTCAACCGGGTCGTATACTCAAGCTAGAACATGGCCGTAGCCTTCACAGCCAGCGGAATTAATTAGGTATCTGGCGAGCATAGCACCACAGTGTTAAGCTCGCCAGATTGCCGATTACAGACCCTTAACGGCCTTAGTGACCTCAGCGACATTAGCACCAAATGCTTCAGCTGTCTTGAGGTCACCCGGGATCATCTCATCTACCGAAGCATCAGATGGCGACGCAACGAGCAGCCCTTTGTAGCCACCAAGATGATTGAGATCGTCACGAGTCGAACTCTTAGCATTGGATGGATGCATACCCGTACCTGTCCAAAGCATTTTGTGCTGGGCAGCCAACGTCGATAAATACGAAATGGTCGATTCCTTGTCGCCATTCAGTGTCGCTGAGCAGTTAAAGTCGTTACGCAGTGCGATTAATAAAGGTATGAAGCAAGAAACGATCGAGTTAATTGTAAAAGTGCCTAACCACTCTGCAGTTAATCAAGGTTTTATTGAACTTGGCGAGCTGATTGACAAGCAACAGATTGACGATAAAAACGTATTACTTACCTACCAGACTATTGATACTGAACAACTAACCGATGAACTATTTAAATGTGCCCATTGGATCGAGGTTGCTAAACCTGAAAAATTGCGGCAAAGAATCACTACAAAGCTTAAAGCGGCCGTTAACATCTATAAATAACTCCAACTAGTTTGGGTGCGTCAAATATTGACGCACCTGCTTGCTATGCTCCATTTTAAAGTTAAGGAGTAGTTATGTTTCAATTAATTCAACAAAATGATGGTTTATCGATTGGTGTATTTGGTATTGGTGGGTGTGGCTGTAATACGCTTAACAGTATTTTTGAACAACGCGAGTCTGAGCAGGCGCACTTGTATAGCGTTAATACCGACAAAGTGGTACTTATAGAATATTTCATGAAATGACACGGAAAATATTAGGGTAGTGGTCACCTGATTTGAAATTTTTGGTTTGGAATTTGTGATTTGAGGTTTGTGAATTTGCAAGGGTAGGGGTCTAATTTTGAGGAAGATTAAAGAGCTAAAAAAGTGGTTTGGGCGCTTGGGCACAAGTTTGGGCACAAATCGATAAAAACTGGAATTTTTAGGATGATCTTTTGAGGCTTGGCTCTCGTTATTTTAAAATTTTGAATACAAAATAATAAAAAACTAAGAATTTAATTTTTAGTTGAATAATTAAACGAATATATTGAATAGGGTTTTTAACTGTTTGAAATATAAAGTTTAATTGGTACGACCGAGTGGATTCGAACCACCGACCTCTACCATGTCAAGGTAGCGCTCTAACCAGCTGAGCTACGGTCGTACAATTTTTTTAGGATTCTTAAATGTTGGTACGACTGAGTGGATTCGAACCACCGACCCCTACCATGTCAAGACGTTAGTTTAA
The DNA here is from genome assembly GCF_030408135.1 of Pseudoalteromonas sp. APC 3691. NCBI lineage: Bacteria > Pseudomonadati > Pseudomonadota > Gammaproteobacteria > Alteromonadales > Pseudoalteromonadaceae > Pseudoalteromonas > Pseudoalteromonas sp. APC 3691. The sequence goes on from NZ_JASDCB010000001.1 coordinate 191,052, forward strand.
TTACTTCTATAAATAATAATCTCCAGTAAATATAATGAATTGCATATTATTACAATAGCTTAGATAAAATTTAGTTAATATTAAAATCTGTTTTTGAGTGTTTTACGAACATTTAAAGCTTGATCTGGGCACTACTTAGGCACATTATGAAAATGTCAAAAATGACTACTTATTGTTCTGGTGCTGAATATGATTGATGAGAATGTTGAAGGCAAATTAAAAAAGATCGATGAATTATTAGACAGGTCTACATTTGAGTATATTGTCGCAGAAAATATTACCCTTGAAAAAACCATAGATAATTTAATCAGTAATATAAATTTATTTTCGTTTTTAAAACCAAGTTCAAACGACAGCTTTGATACAATTACTACTTGGAAACTTGATGCTTATCAAGCCCCGATAATTGGATATAAAACTGATAATGAAAAGTTAAAAGTAGTCTCTGGCTTATTTACATTTCATAAAGTTTGTCGACTTCAAGATCAGTCAAATCAACTTGTCCCATGTTTGATCCTTCCTAATCGTCCGACACCCGATCTTAGACGTTTAATTTTTCTTAATGATATTGTTCGGCTACTTTTTAAGCAGTACTTTAATGCATCCGGCCCTTTAATCTCAGAGTTACTTATTGGCTTATTCAAAGGTGAACAACCAGTAATTGATTCAACAGAATGGCGTACCTTATTTCCAGCTATTAAAACAAAAACAGAATTATGTAAATGGCTTAAAATTAGTACAAAGGTGATTAAATTATGACGGGTATGCTAAAAGTTAAGCTTCTTGAGCAGATTGAGTTGTATTGCAAAGGGGTAAACTTGGAAATCAGTATCGAGGATATAAAATCTGACTTTGATGATTTTACTTCTCGCATAAGTGCTCCTGAAGATTTGAGTGGTTTATCACAAGTTTTTTTATTATTACAAAGGATGAATGATGCATCACGAAAGCTATGGGAGTTTACTAAAAGTGAGCTATGTCTTCCTGAGTATATTTATTACGCCTTTAATGAGTATGGAGTTGAGCTAGATGCAAGCTCAAGAGAGAGTTTTAAACGCTGTACATATAAAAATGGATGGTGCAATGAGATACCATTTTATGTATTACTTATTAAATCATATGAGTATAAGCAAGATTCAAAATCATTAAATCTTCTTGCTAATTTTATTGGTAATTATTTTAAAACAATACATACACTCATCGATCCTGAATTAGCTACAAGCTCGTCAACAAGGGAAGTAGAGGTTTGTAGAACGTTTCGCTTATTAATGACAAAGTACAATATAGCCTCCGAACTGGATAGAGATAAAATATTAACGAACTACCTTGATTCAGCTTCGTCAATCGCGAGTAAGTTAGAGTCAATTAATAATGATATATATAGTAATGATGCCAGAAAGAGAGGTTATTTAAATACTTTAATTCATTTTTATAAGAATGACTGGCAACCAGCTCGGCTTTATAAAACCGGAGGCCGTTACAGAGGCTCCATCGCTAAATGGTATAAAAAACCCAATACTTTACCTGTTATCGGTACTGTTGATAATTTGTCAGTTTTAATACCATTTTTAAACCATTCATTAGATACAGAGGGGTTTAATCCTGAAGATTCAGAGGTTCAGATGCCTTTTGTAATTGATAACAATGAAGGTAATACTGTACGAGATAAAACCGAGCATCAAAGTATTGAAATGATTTTTAGTCCTGCCTCTAAGAAGAAAAAACAGATAGATATAACTCGTAATGTGCACAGAGCTCATAATATTGCTTACCAAGATACGCGATTATTAAAGGCGCCAGAACTGGGTTTATTATTTGATACACTAAATAAGTATGGCCATTCCGATAAAAATATTGAGCTAGCGATATTGGGATGGCTGATGTTTTTGTTGGGTAAGACGTTGCATGAGATAAAAGATTTACAGATATTTAATAAAATAGATGACAAAACACGAGGTTTGTTTCTAGATGAAAATGACCGTGGTTGGTGGTATTTTCCTATAACTCAAACTGCTAAACCAACGATTAAAAAAGTTGGTCTTATTAAAACAGCAAATGGTGTATTTACAGCCTGTCCTACATTTTTTACAGATTTAATAATTAAATATTTAAAGGGCAGAAAAGAAGGTTTACTTATTAACGTAGACAATTTTGCAGCACTTGAAAGCAGTTTAGCCAAAAAATTAAAAAAGGTATCAGATAGAGCTTATAGCGGAAGACTAAGTATCAATAGCATTAGTAATTTTATTGGGAATTATATTAATGCAACAGGTGTGATAGACCCTATTTATATAGACTTTAGTTACGATGTAAAAATGTATTCTACTCGAGTATCTAGAAGCTATAGCAATATTGATGATGTTACGCGGTGTGAAAGGCTATTTGAGTTTTGGCAAGAAGTTGAGTCTGATTACTATGATTATTGTAAAGAAAAATTCCCTATAAAACTTTTTGAATTAGTGTGTTTTGATAAGCGTAATCGTATGCTTGGTTCTAAATTTACACCAAAGAATATGACAGTTAAGAGCCTCATAGCAGCTTTGGCATTAGAAGTTAAAAACACTAAGTTAAACTCTTTAAAACAACTTGATGCAATCTTAAAATACCATAACGCGTTTACAGTCTATACGGCATGGATGTTAATGTTTGGAACTGGTTATCGGGCTGTTTGGAACCCGTTACCAACTTTTTCTCTGTATTTTCCAACGCTAAACCTCATGGGGATAAGTGATAAAGATGATAGTGATTTTACGCATTCTAGATTAGTTTGTTTACCGTCTATTTTAAATGCGCAAATCACAGCTTATCAAGAGCACCTTAGTTGTTTGAGAGGGTTAATAAGAGTATTAAAGCCCAAGTTATGCCAGTCAATAGATGACTTTTTAAATGCCGCCTCTAAAAGCTTAAATCTCGATTACAAAGAATCTTGTCAGTGGTTTAAGCTAATTAGAAATTCACGTATAAATCATGGACCTTTATTCATATTTCAAAGACAAAGAGCAGGAATTGTTACTAAAGGTATTTCTCCTACAGAGTTAGTTCTCAGGTTACCTAAGGAACATAAAATACCTGCAAATGCAGGAAGGCATTGGCTTAAAAGTAATTTGCTTTATAACAACGTCAATTCAGAGCTAATAAACTTTCAAATGGGCCATTGGCAGTCTGGTGAGGTTCCTTTAGCTGATTATTCGACACTAAATTACATAGATTCTGTAAATGAATTATTACCTATTCTAGATAAGTTATTTAAGGGGGTAGGGTGGCAAACTCTAAAGTCCGATCTTATTTAAATGAACTGAAGAAGCAAGGTAAGTTCCATCAATGTTTTCAACAGATTGTAAATGCTTATAGAAACGGCTCAGATAATGATTTTGGAATTAGATTTAGCGATGATGATTTTTTAAACGAATATAAAAAGCTATGCATGCTAATGCTTAGGTATTTTAAAAAATCCGATGAGAATGTTCTTTCTAGTGAAATGAACATTTTAAAGTCACGGTTAAAAGAAGACTTAACGATTAAACACCTTCAGCTCATGCTTATTGATGCTATATTAAATTATGGATTAAAGCATCATGGTATTGAATCTTCAAAAGTCCCTCAAATCGTCGTACTAAAGCGCGATAAACCTATGTTATCACCAGTAGAATTAATAAAACTACCGATAGCACTACAAATTAAGTCAATATTAAGTAAAGAGCTACAAACACCAACTGCTAATTTATCAAAAGAAGCTAGTTATGGTCGGTTAGTTTTATTTTTATATATGACAACAGGTGTTCAGTTTGACGAGCTTATTACAATCATAAATGCCCCAGATGCTTTAATGTATTTAGGTGGTCAAGTATTTTGGTATGGGAAAAGCGAAAAAGAGGAACGACGATACGTACTATGTGATGCTGTTGTCCTTTTATTATTACATCATAAAAACTTCATTAAGCCGTCTGAGAAAATACGAGTAAATAAAAATAGATTAAGTGAATTTATAATAACGTTTTTAACAGAAGCTAGTGGTACAAACTGGCAAAGCTTGTCACTTTTAAAATTACGAACACTTAGAAAAATAGATACTATAATCAACCTTAGCCCTATCGACTATCAGATGTATTTACGGTCTAGTACCTGTACCGAGCTACCTCAAACAGCTTTTTTAAGGTTAATAAGTAATAAGGCATTAGTTGCAAACGAAATAGCAAAACAACCTAAGAAATTTAATGAGCTTAATAAGCTATTGTCATTTGATAGTGACAGCTTTGATTATATTGAGCCTAAATTAATAATAGCTAAGTTAGAGTATACCTATAAAAATGTGCGGGAACTGAATGGCCAAAGAGCTTCAAGGGCACAGTGCATTAAATTTGTTGAACAAGAATTGAAAAATGATAAAAATAGTATTTATTTCAATATTTTGTGTGGTTGGCTTTATTATCTTTTGAAAGAGGGAGGGGTAACTAAAAAGAAGTTAAAAGTAGGCACAGTAATTGATTATGTGAAAAGTATCAGTGAACCTTTTTTAACTGTTTTTACTCGAACTGATCTAGCAGTAATATCAGCGTCAGATTGGGCAATAAAGTTAAATGATACGAGTGAATATTTTAATTCTGCCCAACGTAAAAAGTATTTATATTATTTCTCTGTGTTTTTAATAGAGTCTGAAATTGTCAAAGACTTGTGTATTGACGATCTTGATATAGCTCCTGTCCAAAGTAAAGTTGATGCTAATTTAGTTTCAGCTGGTCATGCAAGCGCAATTCTTGAATATTTAAGTGACAGCCTCAATAACAGTCCGGTTGAGTTATATGCATATTTATTAATGTGTTTTTGTTTTTATAGTGGCTTGCGCCGTAATGAAGCCGCTAAGCTGTACTTTGGTGATATTCAGGTTTCACCTATAAAGCCAAATGAAGATGAATATGATTGGGTTCTACTATCAATCAGACCAAATAAAATAAGGGGTTTAAAAACACCTTCAGCTAGAAGAGAACTACCTCTTGATGCGTTATGGCCAAAAGAGCATTTAGCCAAGTTAAGAAGCTTTTATGACGTTCAAAAAAACACTGAAAATAAGCCATCAAATTCATTGTTATTTAACTGCTCTGTTAGCGTAAATAAAGCATACGAGCTATTAACGCAATTACTGCATTATTATACTAAGGATCATACTCTAAGAATTCATCACCTAAGACATAGCTTTGCTAATTGGACTTGGTACAGATTAAATTCAAACTTGGTATTAACGGGAAGGCAGTATTTATCTATATTTGAAAATGACTTATTTGATCAAAGTTTTATTACTCACTTTAACAAAAGATTAAAAGTTAAAGACAATACTCGCTCAAAAATGTTTTTTTTGTCTCATTTACTTGGTCATAAAGTCACTGTGTCGACACTAAATAGCTATTTACACTTAAAGGACATACAGCATTGCGCTCAAATGAATCAGACATATACAGTATCTAAGTATTTTTTATCTGAATGTATAGGGAGAGCTAATTTTAAGGAGTTTATGCTAGGTGAAAGTTTAATTGAAAGAATTGAATTTTATAGTAAAAAACAAGAGCAAGACTATTCGATCCAATATGCGGGTAAGGTTAGTGATTTAATCACACCATCGTTTAAAGGTTTTAAACAAAAGTTTGAAGCTGATGGGCAAATAAGAATGTTAGATTATGCAAATGCTCTTAAATCGCTAGAACTAAACTCAATACACGATACAGCATCGAGTTACTCACTCCCTGTGGAGCAAGTTCAAAAATTACATGATAATGCTCTGAGTGTAAGCAGAGAATATCCTAGGAAAGGTAAAAAGCTTCCCTTAATTCCTAACTTCCCAAGTTTAGATAATACTAAAGATGACTTAAAAAGAGTTTCTTCACAAAAAGCATTTTATTATTTATGTCAGAAATTTGATACTTTATTAAGTCAGAAAAATGTAACGCTTAGTGAAGCATTTGATGCCCTGCAAATATTAAAATATGCTGCTGCAGGGAAAAATTTCGCTCTTCGTTGTCCTGAAGAGCAAGTAATACACAACTTTTTGAATTTATGTATAAAATTTAAATTAAAGTCGAGCCACTTCAAATTTCGTTTTCATCAAGTAGATTTACAAAATCAAAATGTTACTCAAGCGAGGTCTTACTGGGAGCAATTAGTTTCTTCATTTGGATTAAGCGATAGTCACATCGAAAGCGCCTCAATTGAGGAGGGCAGGTTTCTAGGTAAACATAATGGCAATGGCTTTTTGGAAGTTGGATTATTAATTACAGTAAAGGGTAGTAAAGGCACATATAAAAAGTCGAGGCGCCACCATAGCTTAATGAGTTTTCTTCATTTGCTGCTTATTATAAGTTATAGGGCCGGCGAAGACCCTTAAAAGCTTCAAATTAAGTTTAGGTATTTTAAAACTTTAACTCATTCTTTTAAGAACTTTATCGCCAACTTTACAAAAATGGTAGTAATCAGGAAGCTCTTGAAATTTAGCATGTATAAAAGCTGATTCAGAAGAGCATCGGTCAGCTTGTTGCACAATATGCTCAATTGCATATCTCGCTTTATAGCCAGATGGCTTGGCAGCTAATAAACTGCTTAATAACTCAAGCAATTGCCTATTCCGACTGCCTAGCTTCGCTAAAGGTTCAGCTAAGATAGCAAAGTTATAACCTTCGTGTGGTCCTGGTATATAGCGATCGTTGGCTTGATGTAGCATGACAAATATTTTACCAATATCGTGAAATAAGCCAGCTACTAATGCAGCTTGGCATTCAATACTGGAATGATTTAAGTGTTTAGCATTATTAAATGCAATTTCAGCTACCTCTATACTGTGCTCAAACAATCCATGAGTATAAGAGTGATGGTGGTTTAGGCTAGCCGGTGCTTGTATGAATTTTTGTAAAATGCTTTGTTTAGTTAAAATAAAATCAATAAAAGGCTGCAACTCACTGCATGTGACAAAGCTAAGCAGCTTAAAAAATCGTGCTATTAAATGCTCATTTGTATTATTTATCATCGAAGTTAAATTAAGGTACTGCTGTTCGTTACATTGAGAAAGTATAGGCTCTATATCACAAACAACATGATTACCCATTATATCGTGAGTTAACTGAAATTGAGCTAAGCCAGACACTATTTGGCATTTTCTAGCAATATCAGCAGATGTAATAGCGTAAATTATTTGCTTGCTTATCAATAGCTCACAATTGGCTGTTGGCAAAGTACCATTAATATGTAAATTCTTTAACCAACCATAGATATAGTTATTCATAAGTAGCCTCTTCTTCAATGTTGGCATTTAGAAGTAGGCGATCAAAAGCACTACCATCTTGTCGAGTATTGTTTGGAACATAACGGCTGTAAACTTCAAATAGCATTTTAGTCGTGCTGTGACCCATTTGTTTAGCTATCCATTCAGGATTTTCACCAGCAGAAAGCCATAAAGTTGCGCATGTATGCCTCGTTTGATAAGGGCGTCGCCTTTTTAAAGAGATCTCTTCTAGCGTTGGATACCATACCCTTTTAGTTATATTTCGATGGTCAAGAGGGTTACCTTTTTTATTACAAAAAACATAAGTGTTCTTACCTGTTATTTTGAATTGTGTTTTTAATGCATCAACAACAACTCTAGACAGCTGGATATTTCTATATGATGTGGCTGTTTTAGGTGTCTCAACATTGCCATCAACTAAGGTTTCATGAATAGTAATTTCATTTCGATCAAAGTTAACGTATTCCCACTTGAGGCCATCAATCTCTGCTGTTCGTATCGCAGTAAAAAAGCGAACGGTATAATAATTACGAAAATCACTTCTTACATACTTAAGAAATTGCTGAACTTCCTTGAGTGAAAAAGGTTCTATCTTGGTTTTAACTACTTTTAGTGGTTTTATATTGTTAAAAGGAGTTTGAAAATCATAACGTAATGACGCTTCTTTAAGTATGCCTCTAAGAGGTGTCATAACATGATTGATCCAATCATTACTTAATTGTTTTTTACTACTACGCTTAGGCTCTAATATGCCCGCGCGATATTTAATAATATGAGCACGACTTATTTCATCAAGATTAAACTTGCCAAATTCAGGAATTAAATAACGCTCAAAGATCATAGACACATTTTTAAAATGACTAATTTTCCAATGAATTTTACTTTCTTCTAGCCACTCATAAGCAAATGCCTCGAAGTTAGGTACATTCTGTAAAATAACATCAGCTTTATTCGTTTCATTAGCTTTTATAGCTTCTATCTGGTCATCAAACAGTTTAAATGCCTTGCAGCGGTTACTATTCGGAAACATATCTCGGTAAACAAAACGATCGAGCATAATTTGAATTTCAATATTTTCTAGAACTTTCTCAAGTTTGATACGATTAGCTTTTGTATCCTTGAGTAAGGTCTGCTCACGACATCGTATGTTTTGATAATAAAAATCAAAAAACAACTTATCGTTTCGGCTTCTTACACTAGCCATAACATACACCTCCACTTGCAAGAGGAATGACAAATTCGCGCTCAGCTTTATACGTGGTGTTGTACATTTCTTCCATTACACTTTCTAAAAGGTAAAGTATTTTTCTTGATCCAAAAGGTCTAATGTAATGCTCACCCTCAAAAAAAACATTGTCTTTCAACTTACGGTTAATGTAATCTGGGCTGAACTTAATAAAGCTTGAAAGTTCTTTAGCAGAAAGCAAAGTAAATTCATTTTTAATCATAAAAGTATCCTCACAAGAAACTAAGCTGATTAAATCATACGTAAAGTATCCTGTAAAGAAACTTTTTAAATAATTGGTTGTATTAAAATGATTGTTTATAACTTAAAGGAATTAATCGCAGCTAAGTCATTGAAAGAGGGACGTAAAATTACGTTAGATGAAGTTGCAAATGCCGCAGGAGTAAATAAAGCCGCTATGTCAAAAATGGCTAATAACAATAATTACTCAACAACTACGCGTACTTTGGATGCATTATGTGCTTACTTCGATTGTAAAATAGAAGAGATAATTACTTATGAAAGGCAGTGAGATCAAAAATTTATTTAGATATTACTCTTCTCTGCTGATATAAGTTACTGATAAAAAGGTTATCCATTTTCTCAATATAACTGCATTATAATTATTAAACCAACACCAAGCTCACAGTTTTCATAAAATCAGCAAGTTAGCTTTAGTATTTTAATATTCTTCGATGTGTAATGGATTTTATTAGGGGCTGTTGATCTTTGTAGTACATATATCAATCAGCCCACATTGGTAGCCACATCATAGTAAATGCTAAAGCGAGCATTGAATGATAATTTCGTTCAAGCTTTTCATACCGCGTGGCTATCCCT